>NZ_JAVKPK010000003.1:0-95088 GCF_031461075.1 Methanosarcina baikalica
ATTAATTAAAGTCCTTGAATAAACTGGAGGATAAAATGTCATTCCTGAATGATATATTGCCTGACACTGCTGAAGCATTCGGAAAAATGAGAGATTCCATTTTTGAAGGTGGCACACTTGACCGCAAGAGCAAAGAATTGATTGCAGTAGCGTCTTCAGTCCTTATGCGCTGCCAGTTCTGCGTTGATGTGCATTCGCAGAGAGCCATTGCTTATGGAGCCAGTAAAAAGGAAATTGCTGAAGCTGTTGCCGTTGCTATGTTCATAGCAGCCGGTTCTCAAATTGGCTGGACAAATATTTACGGTAAAAACGTTTACGATTCTATCTTTGAAGAAAAAGAGCCTGAGAAGCCGGGAGAAACTAAAGGGTGCTGCTGCGGGGAATGACCTCGAAACTGAAAAATCTCGTAATCTGAAGAAGTACCGGAATCAGTAGAATATACAGGAATCAGTATAAAATACCGGGATCAGTAAAATATACAGAAATCGGTAGAAAATTCAGGAATCGGTAAACAGAAGTGCTTTTTCTGCCCGATGGCATTTGAGGAAATCCTGGAGGGACTCCCTTATGCCATACTTTTTTAGACCGGAGAACAGTCAATATTGTTTTTCAGGCTCTAATACTCAAAAAAATAATAAGCAGCGACAAAAAAAGAATAAATTTAAGTTAAAATTCTCATTTTGAAGGCGCTGCTTTTGGAGAGTCTACTTTTGGAACCAATATTTTAATATATTCTTTAGCACCAGTTTTTACCCTTTCATTGGATATTGTTATACAATCTTTTGGGCAACCGCTAGCGCATTCAGTGCACATTATACACCTGAATACATTCAGTTCCCAAATTTTGTCGGCTTTAGTAACTGTTATTGCATCAGGGGGACATTTCTTTTGACATATCCCACAGAGAATACAGTTTTCAGGATTGAAAACAATTCTTCCTTTAAACTCTTTAAAAGGTGCCCTTATCTCAAAGGGGTAAAGTCTGGTAGCAGGTTTACGAGAAACATTTGCTAGAACAAGGTTTAACATACCCATTATATCACCCTTCTTTTTATCTTTCAGTACAGCTAATGCAGGGGTCAATGGTAAGTACAACTAGAGGGACATCAGCGAGTTTGATGCCCGGGAGTGTCAGTAACAGCGAAGGTATGTTTGCAAAGGTAGGGGTCCTTATTTTAAGTCTTTCCAGATTTTTAGTACCATTACCTTTCACATAATATACAACTTCACCTCTGGGCTGCTCTGTTCTCATAATCGCTTCACCGGTAGGGAAACCCTTTATGGGTGTTGCAATCTCACCCTTAGGCATCTTGGAAATCGCATTTCTTATCAATTTAATAGAATCGTATAATTCAGTGATTCTTACTTTAGTTCTGGCGTAACAATCTCCATCTTTTTCGACGGCTGGCTTAAAACCGAGATCCTTATATATATCCCAGTCTGATGAATCTCTCAGGTCAATGCTGTTCCCACTTCCTCTAAGTGTAGGACCCGCAGTTCCAGCCTCATATGCGAGTTGTTTTGACATTGTAGCTAGTCCCACAAGTCTTTTCTTTACGGTATAATTATTTACGAAAACTCTTTCAAGATCTTTGACCTGAGGTTCCAATGTATCGAGAGTTTTCAGAAGAAGATTAATATGTTCGTCAGTGAAATCTTTGCTAGCTCCTCCGACTTTGGACATTGAATGTATAACTCTGTTTCCAGTGGTTCTCTCCAATACATCCAATACTGCCTCTCTGTACTTCCAGCATTCATAAAAGAGACTTTCAAATCCAAAACCATCTGCAAACAGGCCAAGCCAGAGTAGGTGACTATGAATTCTGTTGAGTTCGCCAGTTATAACTCTTAAATACTGCCCTCTTTCAGGGACTTCGACATTGAATAGTTTTTCGACTGCCCGCGTATAAGTTATACCATGAAGGGCACTGCATATTCCACATATTCTTTCACAAATATAAGTTGTTTGATTATAGTCCTTTGTGTTTATAAATTTCTCAAGCCCTCTGTGCACGTAGCCCAGTGAGGGAAGTGCTCCGACAACAACATCGTTATCTATTTCAAGTTTTAACTGTACAGGTTCGGGTAAAACAGGATGTTGGGGGCCAAAAGGTATTATAGTTGTCATGTATCCTCCTTTTTAATTGCTTTAAGCCAAGGGAGCTTTTGGACTGTTTGGCGTTAAATAAAGGTGGCCTTTGTAGTCTATTGCTAAACCCTCGAAAGTCAATCCGAAAAGATCCTGATACTCATTCTCGATCAACAGTGCACATAGATAAATGCCTGACACACTCTTTGGTTTCTCACCTGGTTTCACAAAGTACCTTAGATTTTTTAGTTTGTAATCTTTGTCAAAGATATATATCAAATCGTGACCATCGTTAGCTTTCAGACATATCATAGTAGCGTATCGATAGCCATCATTTTTTAAACCCTCAACAGTTTTTAGCAGCTCTGCACTGCTTTTTATTTCGACCTCATTCTCAAGCATTCGATGGCACCTCGTTTCCTTTCAATTTTACTTCTTTTCCTTTGATTTTACCTTGGCTCTTACTTTCAAGTATTGAAAGTGCTGCTACTACTCCATCAAGTATGGCTTCAGGCCTTGGGCAACATCCAGGGACATATGCATCTACGGGTATGACCTGGTCCACTCCACCTATTACATTATAGCAGCCGTGGAAAATCCCACCTGTGGACGCACAGGCGCCTACTGCTAAAACAACTTTGGGATCCGGGATCTGGTTATAAATGTTCTTCAGCACATTAACATTTTTGTAATTTATCGAGCCTGTGACTACCATTATATCAGCTTGCTTGGGAGTACCGATGTTTAAAACACCGAATCTTTCAGCATCATATAAAGGAGTAAGACAAGCTAATACTTCAATATCACAGCCATTGCAACTGTTGCAATTCACATGTATAATCCATGGGGATTTTGCCATTGCCATAAACATCCCTCTTTACACCATTTTAATTTGAGTAACATACAGAAATACTATGTTTACGACTGAAATAATTAGTAATACTGTCCAACTTACTTTTAGCATCCATTGCCAGTATACTCTTGCAGTAATATTGTCCATTATAATTACAAACAAGAAAGCAATTAATGCTATAAGCAAACCAATTACTATGTTTATATTCCAGAATACGAACATAAGTCCTAACAGAAACACATATTCAAAGAAATGCCCAATCTCAATTCCTGCCATTCCAGGTCCTGAATATTCGGTAAACATACCTTTAACCAGTTCTTGATGAGCATGGTGAGAGGTCGAATAATCAAAGGGTGATTTTTTGAATTTTATATTCATAACAAACAACATTGATATGAATATAAGTGGTGTATACATCAAGAGAGGGGTCGATGCTTTATCCAGCGCAGATAGATTAAAGGAACCTGTAAGCAGGTATATTGAAAGAGCATATAAAATTAAAATTGGTTCATAAGACAGTATAGCCATAATTTCTCTTGAGCTTCCTATCCTTGCGTATGGAGAACCAGTGCTCATTCCTCCTACTATGAGAGCTACAGATGATATCGTGTATACAAATACTATCATCAATATATCTGCTTTAAGGGCTAACATTATGAGGCTCAAAATTACAAAGACTACGTAAATGACTACGTAGAAGTTTTGAGATCGATTTACAACCATGTTGTCTTTTTCGAGAAGTTTCCTGACATCATAGTAGGGTTGTAAAAGAGGAGGACCAACTCTACCTTGCAGTCTTGATGTAAGTTTCCTATCAATACCTGCAAGTAAGCAGCCAAGGATAGGAGCACCAATTAAAACAAGAATGATTGTTAAAACAGCGTTCATATTACCCCTCCTGCTAATGCAGCTATTATAAGTAATATGGAAATTGCGTATCCGAGTGTTGTGAGTTTATTTTCTCCAAAAGTATCTTGAAGGTAAATGTTAGAGACACTGCTCTTGTCGTAACTGCAAAGTCCATTTCTGAACATCAATTTGTCCTTTTCAAGGTTGTTTTCCCCACACATATAATAGCCAGCTGGACGAGGAGTGAACATATTTTTGGTAGCGAAGTATATCAGAATGGCCAGAGCAAGCACTACGAATATTGCCGCATAAGCAAATGCTCCAATTTCAGATGTAAATTGTCCAGCTTGTCCTGAAACCGCAGGAGCAATATTAAGCAAAGTCTCAACCTGAGGCTGAATGAAGTAATTGTATATTGTAAATACAAAAATACTTGTAACTACAATGCATAATCCAAGGAGGGATAGTGGGAAGTATGTTTCCGGTTTCAAATGGTGAGTAATATTTTTATCCATAGTGGAAGATAATATTGTTCCAAGCCATTTAACGTAATAAACTGTAGTAAGTGCACTTCCAAGTACAAGGAATATCGTTACAATAGGATTGCTTGAAGCAGCTTCCATTGATACCCATTTTGTGAGTAATACCCCAAAAGGAGGTAATAGCATGGATATCATTCCCAGAGATGCAAGCATAGTAAGAAGTGGAGCCTTTTTGATTAGTCCGGACATATCTTCTATGTCTCTGCTTCCTATTGTGTGCTCAATTTCGCCTGTACAGAGGAATAGCAGGGCTTTTGATATAGCGTGGAATAAAATAAGCATAATCGCAGCAGATACAGCCAGAGGCGAACCTATTCCAGCACTTCCAATGATTAATCCTAAGTTTGCAATGGTAGAATAGGCAAGTACTCTTTTAGCATTTCTTTGAGATAAAGCTAAAGCCGAACACATAACGAAAGTAAAGCCTCCGTAAATAGCAATGGCTGTTCCAAGGGATGTGTTTGCAAAAGCTGGTACAAGTTTGACAATTATGTAAACACCTGCGTTTACCATCGTGCTCGAGTGCAGTAAAGCAGAAACAGGCGTGGGAGCTACCATCGCACCTAAAAGCCAGCTCTGGAAAGGCATCTGGGCAGATTTTGCAAAGCCTGCAATACAGAGTAAGGCAACAGGAAGAGCTAGGGCAGCCGCTTCTGTAGTAGTTCCAATTCCAGAAAGGGTAGATATCTCGAATTTGGTACTGAGCAGAATTATGGCTATCGAAAAAGTAATTCCACCAACCAGGTTTAAAGCCAGGGCTCTGAAACCATTATTAATTCCTTCTTCATCCTGGTTGTATGAGATCAACACGAATGAACACAGAGTTGTTATTTCCCAGAAAAGGAACAGCCATCCTAGTGTATCAACCATGACCAGACCATTCATGGCTGCTAAGAAGAAACTCATGGTAAAGTAAAATGTTTTTTGCCTGTTTAAATGCCTGTGTTCCTCATACTGGTCCATATATCCGGTTGCGAATAGTATAATCGCGGTACCGATTATATTTACTATTAATATCATGATCTGAGATAACTGGTCAATGTTAAAAGAAGCACTTTCAACTTTTTCAATATTCATAAAAGAGTAAGCTGTTAAAACTGTTGAAATTGCTATTAGTGCAAGTGTAGGCCAGTTTTTATGTTTTGCCGACACATAGAAAATGTATAGTATTATTAGTACTTCGAGTATAAGGACAATAGATTCAAATGTTGCAAAATTTGATCCAGCAACCTCAACTTTTCCAGTACCATCTAATACTAACATAACTGAAGTAGCTACTCCAACTAAGAAAAAAGCCCAAGCAAGGACTTTGTATAAAGATTTAGGAATAGCTACGAATAAAAGCGAAAAAATTATAGGTGCTATGATTAGTAGCATAACGGTTGTTTCCAACATACAATATATCCTCCGATCTATTAATCCTCCGATCTGTTTATCCTCTGACCTCTAGTATGAGAATTTACGCACTTGAAAAATAAAATCACACACATTGAACGTTTCCACATCTCTTTTTTTAACAGTCCAACGCTTTATGATGTTGATTTCCCATTCAACTGCGTAATTCCCGAATATATAAGAATATGGACTGATAGCCCACTAATATTATAATATTCTTATATAAAAATCACAAGAAATAATAATATGCGCATAACGTCGACATAAACTCGACATGTTACCAAATCTTAATATAGCAAAGGCATATTTAAAGATAGTGATTTTCTTTTTACTTTTATATTACCCCCATGAATAATATCCAAACTGCCCCCAAGATCTCATTAAATTTTTAATTTATTTAATTTATATTAAAGTAATGAATAGCACTGGATGCTAATAAATACCACTAAATAATTCTGTTACTATCAAAGTAGTATAAATTAGCATAAACAAAGGCTTATTTAAACATGATGGTTTCAATTTATTTTTATATGGCCCTTAAGATTTATACCTCGTAACGTCCTGCAGATGTGTATGACGTTCTTAGATTAAAAATCAAAATAAAACAAAAACAATAATATCGAAATACTACAATAATTAATATAACAAAGATATATTTAAAGAACGTGATTTTGACTCTATTTTTATATTATTATAGTAGTTTTTATCTTTATCTAGTTGTCGGTGAAGAATAACAAGTATATTATAAAATTTAGAGAACAATCTTGACATATTGGGTCGGCTAGTTTAAAAGGGTGAATAAAGGAATTTGCCAGAATAATTTCTATAAAATCCAATTTCCAGGCCAAGATATCGAAAAAGAAGAATAAGCTGGATTTACAATGACACTCCTTTTAGCCTATTCACCTTATCTTCTCTAAATATTTTGCTTTGACATCCAACTTATTTCTATTTTTAAAACCTAAACTTATCTTTATTTTTCTTCTAACAAAGCTCGCATATTTCTTGATTTTCTTCTTTTGCATACCGTTGAAATATTGGAGCAAGCCTGATCTTTAAGGATGTTCTACCACATACAGCAGAATAAAACTATAATTCTCTTCAATCCGGCGGTTTCAAATTCCCCTATGCAGTCGAGCAAGATCTGCAATCCATTTGAATAGAAGGTATCAACCATTTTGAGTTCCTTCTTCTCTATATTAGTGATACTTTTGTAGTTCCATTTCATCCGGTTATATTAATGTGTGTTTACATACTCATTTGATAATGTGGGTCTGTCTCTTTAAGTAAATCTTTTTATAAGAATACTTGAGTTAAAGTTAGCATCTGGTTACAGCAAAGTCTCAAAACCTGCTTCTGACTCAACACTAAATGGAAGTCTGCTGAGAATGGTTTTAAGAGATTTTCATAAAAACGCCGGTATGAAAACGTTGACTGAGGGTGCAAATATGGTTAAATGTTCTATTTGTGGGAAAGATGAAAATTCGCTGCTTAGAGTAAAGCACAGGAGACTTGGCATAATAAAGCTCTGCTTTGAATGCTGGGAAGTGGAAAGTGGCAATAAAAATCTTCTTCCTTCATGTGGTGGATGCGACTGCTGCAAATGAGTCTATTCTCAGATGTTCTGTAACTCACTTTTCTTCCCTTCCGCTCATTTTCCTCCTCTTAAATGCCCTGCTGACTCGGGTACAGGGTTTTTGGGAGCAAGATAAAAAATTCGAGCTTCAAGAGTTTTTAATATCTTCCTGATTTTTTTGCTTATGAACCTATTTTTTAAATCATTTTTATTTGATTCATGCACTTCGATTTCTTCATATAATTTCGGTTAATTGTTTGATTCAGTCTGAGTTTTTCTATTCAATTACAATTCCGAATATATTGCTTGAGAAGGATCGAGGCTTCTATTCAATCAGGAGTGAGTCTACTATAGATGTATCTATATATATTTTTAGCAATATTTGGGTGATATGGTTAAAATCAAATCCAGATGCATCTCCAGGAAAAAGTGCTTTTTGTATACTATTCTCCTGTTTATCCTTGCCGGTGTTTTTGAAATCGGAGGAGGGTACCTTTTGTGGCTGTGGATGCGTGAAGGCAGGGAATTGATTTTTGCATTTTTAGGAGCAATTATTTTGTTTTTATATGGAATCGTACCCACTTTCCAGCCGTCTTACTTCCACAGGATATATGCAACCTATGGTGGCATTTTTGTAGTTATGTCTCTTTTATGGGGCTGGATATTCGATAAAATCCCCCCTGATACTTATGATCTCATAGGCGCTCTGATCATTCTTATCGGAGTATCAATCATTTACTACTGGCCAGAAAGGATGATAATATATGATTACCCCGGGAATTTCTCTTGCTTTGTTTTTTCTGGCTGCCTTTTTTGAAATTGGAGGAGGCTATCTGATCTGGTTGTGGTTAAGGGAAAATAAAGGGGCAGTATTCGGGCTGCTCGGAGGATTGACATTAGCCGTCTACGGAATCATTCCAACCTTCCAGCCTGCGCATTTCGGTAGGGTCTATGCTGCATACGGAGGAATCTTTATTGTGTCGTCCCTTATCTGGGGAGCCTTTATCGATAAGAAAAATCCCGATAAATATGAAATAATAGGGGCATTGATTGCACTTGCAGGTGTCCTGATAATGTTCTATATACCCCGTTAAAATGTAGTATGTAGAAACGAAAATCTCGTGTACTAATGATACTGCCTGATAGGAATATTTTATTATGAAAATCTATTTATAGATAGTATCGATAGGTCTTCTGCTTAAAAACCTGTATATTCTATTCTCACTTTGAGTTAATGTGACTCATACATTGTCAACACGGAGGAACAGCGCCATGCTTCAGATATTCAAATCAACGGATTCGGGACTGATAACTTTAGATCAGGTTGAAGATGGAGCATGGATTAATCTTGTAAATCCGAAAGAGCAGGAAATCCTGTATATTTCAAACAACCTAAATATCCCAGTTGGTCTTATTAAAGATGCACTTGATGAAGAGGAACGTTCCAGAATTGAAGTAGATGAAGGTTGTACTGTTATAATTATAGACATTCCCGTACCAAACACGAATCTACCGGAAGGGGGAACTTATTATACAGTTCCTCTTGGAATTATAATTAATAAGACTAATATTGTTACTGTTTCCCTTAAGGAAAATTACGTTATAAAAAGCTTTATTGAACGAAAAAATAAATCTTTTTATACATTTAAAAAAACACGTTTCCTTTTACAGATTCTCTATAAAAACTCAAAGCTATACCTTCAGTATCTCAGGAATATTGATAGGACAAGTGATAAAATTGAATGCAGATTACATAAGTCACTGAAAAATAAAGAATTAATTCAGCTCCTTGAACTGGAAAAAAGCCTTGTATACTTTTCCACATCATTAAAAAGCAATGAAATGGTCCTTGAGAAAATTCAAAGGTCTACTCCTGTTAAGATGTATCCTGAAGACACAGAGCTTCTTGAAGATGTTATTATAGAAAACAAGCAGGCAATTGAAATGGCAAATATCTATAGTAACATCCTTACCGGGACTATGGATGCATACGCATCGGTTATCTCTAACAACTTAAATATTGTCATGAAGTTTCTGACCTCAGTCACAATCATCATGTCTCTCCCAACAATGGTTGCAAGCTTTTTCGGGATGAATGTCGACGTTCCTTTCCAGAATAATCCCCATGCATTCGTAATTATTTTCGTAATGACTATGTTTTTCTCAGTGATTTTAGCTTTCACAATGGTGAAAAAACAACTGTTTTGAATCCGTTCTAAGAAATGTTCTGCACTCAAACCCGTTTCTTTTTGTATTTCTTGCTATTTCTGTGCCTTTTTTGCGTCTTCTTTGTCTGTAGCGGCATTAGAACTCGTTCATTAAGATAAAGCCCGATTCTTCCAGGCCAATTCCTGTGCCGATCTTTGCGGAAAGAAGATGATAGAGGGCTGGGGTGGAAAAAATAAAGGGCCAGGATTACTCTATTTGATTTAGTCAAGTATACCTGTTGATAGGGAGCTTTTTTTCAGAAAATCCCATATCGCAGGTATACAGTTTGCTGTGGACTGAAATATTCGGATTTATATCGGTTCCGAGGCTCTATCAATGAATTGTGTCGTAGGCACATTCTCCGTGCATAGAAATATCCAGACCTACAAGCTGTTCTTCATCTGAAACTTTGACCGGGGTTATTACATTTATTAACATCAGCATAATGTAGGTAAATACAAATGCATAGATTGAAGTACTCGCAACAACCGCAACTTCTTTTATAAAGAACGCAGTGCCGCCGTAAATCAAACCGTCAACTCCTGCCGGATTTATGGCAGTTGAAGCAAAGACTCCGAGAAGAATTGTCCCGGTAACGCCTCCGATTCCATGTACACCCCATACATCAAGGGCATCATCCCATTCCATCCTGTTTTTAATATGTACCGCTAAATAGCAGACAACGGATCCGAGGATGCCCATTAATGCAGCCACAGGCACAGAAACAAGGCCTGCTGCAGGGGTGATAGTCGCAAGGCCTGCAACTGCTCCTGTCATAAGTCCAACAAATTTTGGCTTTCGTTCCCTGGACCATTCTATTATCATCCAGGTGATTGCTGCAAAAGAAGCTGCAACGTCGCTGTTTAGGAATGCAAGTGCTGTAATCCCATCTACATTGAGTTCGCTTCCGGCGTTAAAGCCGTACCATCCAAACCAGAGAAGAGCAGTGCCGATGGCCATTAAGGGGATACTGTTTGGTTTTGAGCTTTTGTTATACTTTCTTGAACCTACAAAAAAGACCGAAGCAAGGGCTGCAAATCCGGCTGTCGCATGAACCACGATCCCGCCTGCAAAGTCAATAATTCCCATTTCTGCAAGCAGCCCTCCTCCCCACACCATATGGACAAAAGGATAGTAAACAAAAAGCTGCCATACTACCAGGAAAATGATGTAAGCCTTAAAAGTAATCCGGTTTGCAAATGCTCCTGTAATCAGGGCTGGAGTGATGATTGCAAACATCATCTGGTAAGCCACGAATACAAGTTCCGGGAACCCCGAATTTTTGAACATGACAGTTGGGGTAATTCCATGCAAAAACATCTTGTCCAGGTTTCCTATGATTGCGCCTTCCCCTCCACTGAAACAAAGAGAATAACCAATAAAAAACCATAAAACAGTTGTCAACCCCATAGAAACGAAACTCTGCATCATAATTCCTAAAATGTTTCGCCTGCAGGAAAGTCCTCCGTAAAAGAACGCCAGACCAGGGGTCATAAGCATCACAAGACTTGTCGCAAGCAGCATAAAGCCTGTTGAACCAGTATTTAACATCTTTTCATCCCATCTATTTTTATATGATAACTCGGAAATCTCAAATCTCCTACCTTTTTCCTATTTTATCCTACTTAACCATTTCCAAAATTCCCCTGCAAATCTAATCTCAAAATAGTTTTTCAGGTAGGAATGATTCCGAAATCGGGATCAATCGATACAAAAAAACAGAAATGTAAAAAATAAGGAAAAATCCCTGGGACGATTAACAATAAAAAATGCATTAGTTTCAGGGAGTTGATTTTTTTCTATCCATGAAACTGAAATAAAAATTAGAAAGGTACAGGTGGGTTTACCTGTACTTAAAGGTTATATGCTGCTTCACCGTGCTGTGTCTTGTCAAGCCCGATGTTTTCGTCACTTTCACTAACTTTGAGTCCTATCGTCTTCTGGAGCACAAATCCGATAAGCAGAGTACCGGCGATTGAATATATAATCGTTAGGATCACGCCTT
The DNA here is from genome assembly GCF_031461075.1 of Methanosarcina baikalica. NCBI lineage: Archaea > Methanobacteriati > Methanobacteriota > Methanomicrobia > Methanosarcinales > Methanosarcinaceae > Methanosarcina > Methanosarcina baikalica. Next base: position 11,518 of record NZ_JAVKPK010000003.1, read on the forward strand.
CAAATTGAGTCATCAACTGGCCGGAGTTTCCAAGGAGGAGGCCCGTAGCTCCCACGCTTGCAAATACGCCTGTTAAAAGCGCACCTGTTATTCCGCCTACTCCGTGGACTCCAAATGCGTCCAGTGAATCATCATATCCAAGCTTTGCTTTGATTTCCACAGCTTCGTAACATATGAAGCTAGCGATTACACCTATCAGAATTGCTGGCAGAGGTGTGACAAAACCGGCAGCCGGTGTGATTGCAACCAGTCCTGCCAGAACTCCGGTTGAAAATCCCAGAGCAGTCGGGTGTCCTAAACGATGCCATTCCAGTGCCATCCAGGCAAGCCCTGCGGCTGCGGGTGCTATGAGCGTTGTGATAAATGCAACTGCTGCGATCTCATTTGCAGCAAGAGCAGAGCCAGCATTGAACCCGAACCATCCAAACCAGAGGAGCCCTGCACCAACAAGGGTGAGAGTAACGTTATGCGGCTTTAGAGAGTCGACTCCATATCCCCTTCTCTTTCCAAGGAAAGCCAAAATTGCAAGCGAGGACATACCTGCTGTTATATGAACTACCGTGCCGCCTGCAAAGTCAAGAGCTTCTCCTGTAAGAAATCCTCCGCCCCAGACCCAGTGACATACCGGAGCGTAGACGATAAGTCCCCAGAGTGCGATGAATGCAATGTAAGACTTAAACTTAATACGTCCTACTATAGCCCCTGAGATCAGAGCAGGCGTAATTATTGCAAACATTCCCTGAAATGCGATAAATGCATAAGTGGGGATTGTACCTGTTACCGAATTTGGATCAATGCCTCTAAGGAATGCATTTCCAAGGCCACCCACAAACCAGTTGCCTTCTCCAAAAGCAAGTGAGTAACCTATAACCACCCATTCAATAGCCATGACGCCCATTGCAACATATGAATGCATCATACTGCTCAGGACGTTTTTACGTTGGACCAGCCCTCCGTAGAACAGTGCAAGCCCTGGGAGCATCAATAATACAAGTGCGGATGAAATCAATACCCATACTGTGTCTGCTGCGTTAATAGCCATATTTATCCCCTCAGATAGCATCAGATCCGGTTTCGTTCGTACGGATCCTTATTGCGTCCTCAAGTGGCAGTACAAATATCTTGCCGCTTCCGATGTAACCGTCATTGCCTTTTGCTCCGGTCTTTATCGCTTCAATAATTGGTTGCAGGAAAACATCTTCAACTGCGATTTCAATCTTGATTTTCTCAAGCAGGTTTGCTTCATGTTCCATCGCTTTATATATTTCCAGATGTCCTTTTTGAGCACCATAACCGGCAACAGATGATACTGTTAATCTATTTACTTCAATTTTCTGAAGCTCTCGTTTGACCGCATCAAGCCTTTCCGGCCTTATCATTGCAATTATGTATTTCATCGTACCACCAACAGGTACCCTGTATCCGCCTTAATACTATTTAAACATATCTAAAAACTCTTTAAATATACTTACTTATTCTTTAAATATTTATCCTGCTCAACGCAAAAATTTCTCTCAATAAGTGAAAATTCTCGATTGTTTTAGCTAAATATGAGCAGGTTGATGCAGCTTTGCCGTTTTTCCATTTATAATGAAAATGAATCTGATGAAAAGAAATTGTGTCTATCTTGTTTTATTCTGTATTTTCTTCTTCCAATTCCTGATAAGAGAGCTTTTATTCTCTGAATTCAAATTCAGAAGTATGTTCGAAGAAATCGGAAGTATAAGAAACGAGGCAGATGAGACTTCTCTTCAAATCCTTGCTCTTTTCAGGGACAGTATAAGTGAGATTCGCCTGAATGAGCCTGAATCCGTATCAGACTATTTCAAACCTGAGTATTCTCATTATATTGTAGTACATTCTCCCCTGGATATTCGGTTCCCTGAAAATAGAGAAGAATGGAACCTGCGCTTTTGCAGGGATGTAGGAGTTTCTATTGTAGAACTGGTTATAGCCGAAACAGGCAGGGTTTACGTAAAAGGCCTGATCGCGATTAACGGATCAAAAGTCTATGCTATTCTTCCTTTTACAACAATGGATGCGGAAAAAGCGAAGAAAGCAATGTTTCCTGAAGACCGCATGGCTCATGTGAGGGCAAAAGTGCTTCCTGCCGTGCTTCCTATCATAAAAGGAGAAACGATCCTCGATATTGGCAGTGGTTTTGGAAGCCTTACTATGGAGATTGCAAAGAACAACCCGGACTCGAAGGTTTACGGGATTGACCTTCATGATTCTCTTATAGGCCAGGCGCAGATGAATGCAGAAGTTCTTGGGGTGTCTAATGTGGAGTTCAGGACCGGAAGTGCCTATGCCCTGCCTTTTGAAGCCGATTCTGCAGATGTAGCTACCTGCTTTTTCATGCTTCACCACCTGGAAGACATTAAATTTGCCCTGTTCGAGATTAAGAAAGTTCTTAAAAACGGCGGCCTGTTGATAGCAGTTGAACCGCTTGCACATCAGCACCACCACGGACCTCAACTCTCGGAAACCGGGTGGGGAGAGCTTTTCGAGGATGTGGGTTTTAATGTGGAAACGGAAAATCTGGAAGGAGCAGTTATCCTGAAAGCTGTAAAAAGAGAATAAAATCCTGTAAAAGGAGAAATCAGGACAAATTCTTTTAAAAATGGATCGGAAAACTGTCCAGCACATGAATCTGGCTCTTGTTATCTTTCAATCCACTTTAACACTTCCTGATTTCCCGTCACGTCTCTGCCCTGCTCGATATACCAGCTCTACAGGTATCCAAGATTAAATGCTGACATTTCCTGTTCTGTTCTCGGCTTTGACTTTAAAAATCAATTGTGAATAAAAATAATCGGATAAAACCCAATTTTTTAAAAAGTTTATTTTTTACTCATTTGTTCTAGAAACTACAGGAATAGACGGGTTTCTTTCGATTACATAGCGATCAAATGCAAAAAACCTGAAGAAAAACATACCCTATTATTCAGGCATTTCAGAAGTTAAGCTATATCGGAGAATTGAGATCGAGGTAGGAAGAGATACCAAAATTACAGAAATATTCTGCTTTTTCAGTCTAATTATACAAGTTTTTTGGAAGAAACTTCAGCTGCTTCTGCTTCACCCAAAAATCTACCCATTCCCGAAGGTTTTCAGGAAGGCGTTGAAATTGCCAATCTCGTTCTTTAGCTATGGCACCTTTGACATCTGTGGGATTGGTGGCAGCAACAGCTTTAAAAGCGTAAAGAGCAGGACCAAGAGCATGAGTGGGAACATGCGCAGTCGCCACCGCTTGACCAGCGGCACGTGCCGCAAAGCGAGCAGCATTATCCTCTTCTTTCACTTCACGAGCAGCTGCATGAGCTGCAAGTGAAGTTCCTCGTATGACAGGCATGCTGAACTTTCCTGTATTTATCCATTCCCGGAGTGTCAGGATAGCTTCCCGGGGACGCGGGTCTTCCGGGTATTTTTCTTCGAAGAAAGGCAATACATGTTCAGCACAATCTGCCGCCCAAAGAGCCAGGGCTTTATGATCGTTTCTATTAAAGAAAATCCAAAATTCCTGATGTGTATTCATATATCTCTTTTTGAGCTCTTCCGAGATCTCCCCATCCAAAGGAGGACAGGAGCAATTCCTGGCGTGTTCAATGTGCCATTTGACTCTCTGATCCAAGGTCGGATTTTTAGGTATTTTATTTTTCAAATGCCATTCAGCATTTTGAGAACTCTCAAATTCTAAATGCGGAACTTGTTGTCCTGTTTCGTGGGAATGTGACGCAATCTCTGACATATCTGTATTATCTTGGCTATGTCACATTTTAATGTATTTATATCATCGTTTGTAAAATTCGAAATCAAAACAGCTATGCTAAATATTGCTCTGGAAGCTGAGTTAAAACCATTTTTTCCGTTTTGTCATTGCGAGCCGAAGGAAGGAAAACAGTGCCATAGGTTTTACTTTTAGAGATGATTGGTGACATTGCCAAAGAAGAAGGGTTAAACGTATAAATTCTGATTTAGCCTCTGTCAAAATAGTGTTCTCTGTGTATTCAGCATTTCAAGGTCACTGTAACGCAATGAGAAAGTAACCCATGAACCCCCTCAAAAATGCAGTAGCTTTCAATGAAGATCCTGCGACTTACTATAAAGCTTGGCTTTGTTAGGCCACAATTATCATATCCCTTGGAATGAAAATGGTTTTCTCTTTAGTGCCTATCCGAAAAGTCATTAATGCATGCTGAAAAGTTACAATAAGTCTAAATATCCGGGCATCCGTTCCGGTTTTGCATATCAACTAATGCAAAAGTTACAGTAGGTAACCACTTTTCGGATAGGCTCTTACTCGTTAAAAAGTTCTGATAAATTCTTTGCTATCTTTACATAAGGATATTGTAAAAACTCGATTTCTTTTGTTGTTCCTGTGGTCACTGCCGCAAAATCAACATTTGCTGCTAAGGCCGTTTTAGCATCTATCAGACTATCTCCAATATACAGCACATTATTCAGTTGTTCGTTAAGGCTGTCAATTGCAAGTAATAATCCTTCTGGAGACGGTTTTGGGACTTTAACATCCTCACCCCCAACAATAATATCTATTAAGTCCATGACCCTATGCATGTTTAAGGTCTCGACTATTCTAAAATGATATTTTGTGGTTACAATGCCTGTATTGAGCCCACTTTGTTTTAATCGCTGTAATGTGTTTAATGTGTCGGCATACAGCACAGTATCTTTAGACATTACTTCGTTGGCCTTTTCCCTGAACAAACTTAGAAAACGATTTATCAAAACTTCGTTTTTATTCTTTGTCAGTTGGATAAATGCTTTATCGAGTGGTAATCCGACGGTCTTTTTTATACTTTCACGGTCACACTCTTGAATATCCAGCTTGCTGAAAGCGTAGTTGAAACTTGATACAATACCATTCGTTGCATCGGCCAATGTGTAGTCAAAATCAAAAATGATAGTACTATATTTCATCTATCCCGCCTTGAGTCCTGCCGTACTAACGTAGAATCCTACTATATTTAGCATAGAGTCCTGCTGTACTGACATAATATCTTTTCGTCCAAAAATAAGAGTTTAATCATGGTAATGGAGTCCTTCTATTTCAGAAGATTTCTACAAAACCGATATTATCAAGCCTAAAATGCATTATTTTATTCATAAAAAAAACTGTATTTTAGCTGTATAGGCCTGCAACGACTTGATACGGTGACTTTCATAAAACCGATGTATTTTAGCTCATTCTGTGTCAATTCCAAGGTAAATTATTGGGAATATTGGCCATATACATAGGTTTTATGACAAAACCTCTGCATCAACTAAATCATAAAAGCAGCTAGTGGAAGTCTTCTCACACACCATAATACTCCGAGAACATCTTTTATTTCCTGTGCCCCCGAAGCACAACTATTGGGAGAAGCTCATTGCTCTAAACTATAAAATTAGTCTTCTCGAGCGTAGCGAGAAGGACCGCGTACTCCCGAGGCGCAATTCGGATGGCGCAACTCGGATGGCGCAACTTTGGTGGTCAAAAGACAATCATATCGGAAGTTCTTATCCTTACCATACATTCGTCTCCTAAACCGATTTTTAACGAGTCAAAGATATGGTTCGTAACCTCAATATTCAGGACGTCTCCGCTGTCTTTCAATTTCAGGGACATGATCCGGCTGGTACCTTTATTCACCACGTTCCTGACTACACCGCCGAGAAGGTTTTTCCTTTCTTCCTTCCGAATTGCATGGACAGTTTCGTTGTCCATAAGTTCTATATTCTCAGGTCTTATTCCCCAGCTAACTCTATCTCCTGCCGTCCGCCTGATATAGGGAGCAGTGATCTCCGTACCGAGGGACCAGAGGAAAGTACACTCGTCTCTCTGCCCGTGCCCTTCTACAACGGCATCGTCAAAGAGGTTGGAGAAGCCTACCAGTTCTGCCACATACCGGGTTTTCGGATGATAAAATACGTCTTCAGGAGAGCCAAACTGCTGCACCCTGCCGTTATCAAAGACAACCATCCTGTCTGCCATGGTAAAGGCTTCGACAGGGTCATGGGTTATGAATATTACAGGGATCCCAAGCTTTTTCCCGATCGTCCGCAGTTCTTTTCTAAGTTTCAGGCGAATTACGGTATCCAGGGATGAAAAGGGCTCGTCCAGGAGCAGCACTTCCGGGTTGGGAGCAAGAGCCCGGGCAAGCGCAACTTTTTGCTTCTGGCCCCCTGAGAGCTCATAAGGGTATGCAAACTCAAGTTCTTCGATTCCCACAAGGCCCAGCATTTCATTCATCCGATTAGTTTTTTCCATCGAACTCAGGCCTTTGAGCCCGAATTCGATGTTCTGTCTCACGTTCATGTGAGGAAAAAGGGCATTTTCCTGAAACATATACCCTATTTTCCGTTTCTGGGGTGGCAGGTTTACCTTCTTCTTGCTGTCAAAGTATACTGTATCGTTTATTTTTATAGTACCTGCATCCGGGTTCTCAAGCCCTGCAATGCAGCGGAGAGCCGTGGTTTTTCCTGAACCGGAACAGCCGAACAGGACCACGAAATCGGAATCGGCATCAAAGCTACAGTGCATTGAAAAGCTGGGTTTTACTCCCTTCTTTTTCTTGTGTTTCCTTCCGTAGAATTCCTTTTCAATGTCAACTTCAACAGTCATTTCCTACTCCCACCCTATACCTATTTTTTCATCGTTCTCCCAGTTTGCTGGTAGCTGCAATAGTTACGAGAGATATAGCGATCAGAATTATCACAAGCAGGTTAGCAAGTTCATTGTTTCCTACCTGGTATGCCCCGTAAATGGAAAGAGGCATGGTACTGGTTTTTCCCTGGATATTTCCTGCGACCATCAGGGTTGCTCCAAACTCTCCGACAGCCCTTGCAAAACTCAGGACGCAGCCTGCAATGATGCCCTTTTTTGCAAGAGGCAGGGTTATAAAGAGCGCAGTTTCAAATTCGCTTCTCCCGAGAATACAGGCAGCTTCCTCAACGCTTCGGTCCACAGCCCCGATGGCTGAGGTTGCTGTCTTTACCATCAGGGGCAAAGAGACAACAAAAGCTGCAATGGCTGCTGCTTGCCAGGTAAAGAGTATCCCGTTCCCTGTAATTTTGGTGAAAACGCTTCCAATAACCCCGTTTTTCCCGAGCAGGATCACCAGGATATACCCGGTTACGGTCGGGGGTAGAACAAGGGGCAAAGTCACGAGCACGTCAGCCAGCCATCTTCCCGTAAACTCTCTCTTTGCCAGCAAGTAAGCGATAAGAATTCCAAGAATTGCCACAAAGAAGGTTGAAATAGCGGCAATCTTTATTGTAAGCAGGAGCGGGCTCATGGCCAGTTGAAGTGTTTCCATCAAATCCCTTCCCAAATTTCAGGTTCTGTTCCGGTTTAAGTCCTGAATTTTTATCCTTTCAGGGGTTTCTACGCTGCCTGAAGTCAGGTCTTCTAATGTCTTCGGCGTTTCAGATCCGTTCTTTTCAGGCACCCCTATTAAGAGGGTGTTTGCTGCAAAGTCTTTTCTTGAACTGTTCCGGGGCTGCCGATAGGAATGCCGATAGGAAGGCGACTATTCTAAGGCAGAGAACTACTGCAAGGGTCAGGAGTATCAATTTTTTGCCGTATTTTCATTCATGCGCCTCTTTCCATACATTCTTCTTCAGTTCCCTTGGCACATACTGTAGTTTCAGCCTCTACCGGTGCGGTGAAGGTATCAGTAGCTTCAAGGATGGTATTTGTGATCCTGTCCAGCAGTTCCAGGGTTCCCCTGTATCCTACGGTAAGGATACGCTGTGCGCCCACTCTGTCATGGATTGGCAGGCCAACCCTTACAAGAGGAATGTCCAGGGCTTTGGAAATGTATTTTCCATTTGAGTTTCCTATCAGGATTTCCGGGCTGCATTCATTTACTGCATCATTCAGGCTGTCAAAGTCAATCCCGTCCAGAATCACAGGTTTCAGTTCAGGCCTTATCTCTTCTATTATTTGCCTGATCTTCGCTCCAAAGTCCCGGCTTTTGCTTCCTGTAGCTATCAGCACGGGGTTCATCCCGAGTTCCAGCATAAAGGTTGTGAGGCTAAGTACCATATCAGGGTCCCCGTAAACCGCTGCTTTTACCCCGTAGAGGTATTTGTGAACATCCACCATGGCATCGAGGAGCCTGCCCCTTTCTTTCTGGTATTTCTCGGGAATCGGGCAGCCGAGGATGTTGACCAGTTCTGTAAAGAAACTGTCCGTGTTTGAAAGCCCTATCGGAATTGGAACGCTGTGTCCGGGTACGCTGTGGGATTTTTCCAGATAATCCAGTGCCAGGTTCTTGCTGACTATTCCAAGGCCCAGGCTTGCCCGACTGTTTGGCATATCCCGAATTTCGAAAAGCGGGGTGCCTCCGGGGGCAATTTTCGGAAGATAGTCTCTCAGAGGTGCGTCAAAGGTTTCGGAAATATCAGGCAGAAAAATGTAATCTCCGGCAGTAGCCGCCAGGATTTCTTTTAGTTCCCTCACATCCGCAGGGGAGAGGTTTTCAACAGGGATGAGGTTGAGTTTTCCATTGGGATTTTTTAGAGGCTTCTTTTCTCCTTGATTTCCCGCAAATTTTCTGACAACTGCATCCAGGGCCTTTATATACCCACTTACGTGGCTTTCCCCGTAGCTGGGAGTTGAAACCGGGACGATTATAATATCTTTCTCTAGGTCGTCTCCGATCCCTTCCTCTTCTTTGAACTCACTGATGATCGCAGCGACATCGTCCCCTATTGTTTCGGCAAGACAGGTAGTGGCAACGCCGATCACTTTCGGGTTGTACCTGTTGATGACGTTTTTCAGTCCCTTTTTCAGATTTTCCCTGCCCCCGTAGACAGCTCCCTTTTCACTGAGGGAGCTTGATGCAATATCAACAGGCTCCCTGAAATGATGGGCAAGGTGCAGGCGCATGTAGGTGCTGCATCCCTGGGAACCGTGGTAGAGAACCATGGTGTTTTCGATTCCCTTGAAAGCAAGGGCACTTCCCATGGGCTGGCACATAACACAGGGATTTACAGTTACATAGTTTCTTTTCGTCATCTCAATGCCTCCTCATGCCTGGCTTTTAACTGCAGCATCCGGTTTTGTGTTCAAGAAGTCAGGTCCCATGCTTATGTCTTTATATTGTTTTACACATGGTTTTCCTGAATTCACTCCTTTTACTGCTTCTCTCTCTGATTCCACTGCTTCGGGCTTCAAGGTCCGCTGCCTGACAGCTTTCCAGACAGGGCTGTTAATAGAAGCGTCAACTTCCCTTGCAAAATTTACAAAGCCGTCAAAGCCTTCGAACTCCACCACCCTATCGTGGTTGAAGTCGCAAAAAGCAACACCCAGCTTGTATGCGATAAATCTCTCCTTTACGCCTGCAACCATCAGGTCGGCTTTCTGTTTCACAAGCAATTCGGCAAGTTCCAGAGGGTTTGCATCGTCTACAATGACAGTTCCGTCCCTGACCGAATAACTGATCTGCTCGTAGTCTTCCTTTTTCCCGGTCTGGGTTCCGATTATAACTACTTCCATGCCAAGTTCCGCAAAGCCTTTAATAAGCGTGAGAGCTTTTGCAGGGCCTCCCATGTAGATAGCAGCCTTTTTCCCTTTGACTCTCTCTCTAACTCTGGAAATTTCAGGCATTATGCGGTTCGTTTCGGTCTCCAGGATTTCTTCTGCCTTCTTTTTCATCTCTTCCGAGTCAAAGTATTCAGCAGTTTTCCTCAGGGCTATGGAGATATCTTCGATTCCGAAGAAACTCGCAGATAAATACGGAATTCCATATTCTCTTTGCATCCATTTTGCGAGATAGTTCATGGACCCGCTGCACTGAACGAGGTTAAGGTCAGCCTCCGCTGCTCCTGATATGGATCTGGTAGTTGAATCTCCTGTCAGGGAGACTATGACCTCAATTCCCATTTGCTCAAAGAGAGGTTTTACGAGCCAGACGTCCCCGGCTACATTGAAATCCCCCAGGATATTGATCTTTGGTTTTCTAACCTCAGGGTTTACTTCGGGTTTCTTTTCTGCAGTTTCTTGAGGTCTTTTGATTAGCTGTTTTAAAGCGTCGCATGCAGCCTTGTATCCGTCAGACTTGTTGCCTTTGAAGCCTTCGGACTTTATAGGGATTACCGGAATATTGTGCTTCTTGCTTGCGTTTTTACATATGGCTTCCAGGTCATCTCCGATAATTCCCACTATACATGTGGAATATACGAAAATAACCGGGGGGCAGTAGAGCCCCATCAGCTCGTCGATTGCGTTTGAGAGTTTTTTCTCCCCCCCGAACACGATATCGAGCTCTTTCATGTCCGTGCTAAAACTGCTGCGGTTCGTTTCGATTCCGCTGGACTTTGCCCCCCTGATATCCCAGGTATAGCCTGCACAGCCTATCGGGCCGTGGACCAGGTGGATGGCATCGGTTACAGGGTTTAAAACGACCCTCGCTCCCGAATAAACACAGGCCCGCTGGCTGATGGCTCCTGCCAGGGAATTGTTATCGCAGGCAAGGGGAATTGCCTGCCCTTTTTCTTGCTTTCTGGTGATATATGGTTGCCTTTCTTCAAGAGTATCTACTATCCCGGTTTTCTCTTTCATCTCTTTCACTCCCCTCTGCTTCGGTTTTCAGATTTGCAGCGGCGTTTCTACAGTTCCCGTTTTTAACTTCTAGTTTCTATGTTCTCTTCCGGAACCAATTATCTTGAAACCAGGTTATTTACTGAACGGTTTCGAGCAACCAGTCAGGTGCGTCCCTGTCTTTTCTCTCAAGCAGGGTGTTTCCTATGCGCTCCACCAACCTTGCAGCACCTGCGTATCCCATGATCGGGAAGTAGTGGAGGTTTGCCCTGTCCGTGATCGGGAAACCTACCCTGATAAGGGGTACGTCCTCTGCTCTTGAAATGAATTTCCCGTAGGTGTTACCTATCAGGAGGTCTACGGGCTTTCGCTTAATGATCTGGTGAAGCATGAAGAGGTCCCCTCCGGAAATTACATCGGCTTCTGGATATTCCAGGCCTATGAGTTCTTCCACTCCTTTTTCAAACTCCGAGTTCTGAGTACCGGTGAGCACTATACTTGGTTCCATGCCCATTTCCAGCACCAGGCTGGTGAGGCCTTCAATAATATCCGGGTCCCCATAAATTGCTACTTTCTTTCCATGGTAATGCGGGTGAGCGTCAGTCATCATGTCCACAAGTCTTCCCCTCTCGTCTTCAAGCTCCGGGGGAATTGCCACGCTGGCAAGTTTTGCCGCGTTCATGATGAAACGGTCAGTGTTTCTGATTCCTATGGGGGTGGGCCCTATTTTTGCCGGGACTTTGTAGCGGCTTTCCAGGATTTTTGCTGCTGAACCTCCTGCCATTCTACAGAGAGCAATTGTCCCAAGAGAGTTTGCAGAGTCTTCTATATCCCCTATCGGAGTGCCGCCTTTAGGGTACATGGTATTTTCTCCAGTGAGGGGAGCATCAAAGACGTCAGTCGTATCCGGGAAGACAATGCTTGAGATCCCCATAACTGAGAGTATACGTTTCATTTCCCGGATATCGGCAGGCTCCACGAAACCAGGGATGAGATTGAGTTTTCCGTTTGGCTTGCTTTTGCTGGCAAAGGTGGTCACAAAGGACTTTACCATATTGTCATAGCCAGTGATGTGGGTGCCCACGTAACTTGGGGTGGAAGCTGCACAGATCTTGATCGAAGGGTCTATGAGTTCTTCGGCTCTGATATCTTCTACAATGGACCCCACGTCGTCACCTATAGTTTCTGCCACGCAGGTGGTATGAATAGCAACTACATCGGGCCTGTAGATAGCGGTCAGGTTTCCCAGGGCTTCCTTGAGGTTTGCTGCGCCTCCGAAGACGGCTGTCCCTTCAGAGAAACTGCTGGTCGTTGCAACGGAGTTTTCGCGGTAGTGCCTGCTCAGGCACATACGCAGGTATGAGAGACAGCCCTGTGAACCGTGGCTGTGCGGCATGCAGTTGTGTACACCAAGCGCTGCATAGACTGCGCCGATTGGCTGGCAGATTTTTGCAGGATTGATGGTTACTGCTTCTCTGGTTACTTCTTCACATGGAGTGTAGTCTAACATTTTTTTGTCCCTCCTTACTCTGCTCCTTCAGCTTTCCACGGTGGGCGTATGAATTTCCAGGTGGGGCTGTGCAGGGCCATGTCCATGTCCCGTGCGAAATTCAAGACCCCGGAAAAGCCGGTGTAGCGTCCGCTGTAGTCATATGAGTGAATCTGCCTTGAGGGGATTCCCATCTTCTGTGCCCAATATTTGTCCTTGATCCCCGAACAGAAGATATCGGGTTTGAGGGCTTTTACAAGGGCTTCGGTTTCATGGTGGTTGAGGTCGTCAATGACAATGGTTCCGTCCTTCATCTCGGGGAAAAGCCCTTCATAGTCCATGAGTCCGATTTTCTTTTTAAGCTCTTCAATCCTTTCCGGGCTGACAGCAGGCTCGATATTTTCATCTCGTTCGTAGTGTACATCCTCAAGCATGGAACCTAAAGCCCCTCCCTTTATCTGAGGGATAATCTGTCTGCCCTCATAGTCGTCTCTGTGGGCAAACTGGTAACCTGCAACAATTACTTTCATGCCGAGTTCTTCAAAGAGGTTAGTGTAGTGGTGACTTCTGGAACCCCCTGAATAGATGAAGGCCGTTTTTCCCTTGAGTTTCTTTCTGTACCTTTCGACTTCAGCCTCATACTTCACTTTTTCTTCGGCGATGATTTCTTCGGTTTTCCTGGTAATTTCCGGATCGTCAAAGAACTCTGCCATTTTCCGGAGAGATTTTGCAGTAGTTTTCGTGCCCACGTAGTTGACTTTCAGCCAGGGAACCCCGTATTTTTCTTCCATCATACGGTTCGTGTAGTTGATGGAACGGTGGCAGAGCAGGATGCTGAGCTTTGCTTTGTGCGCCTGTGCTAGTTTATGGAATGAACCGTCTCCGGTGAAGGTCGAGACAATCCTGTACCCTATTTTTTCAAGGATTGGCTTAATTTCCCAGAGATCTCCTCCTATGTTATATTCCCCGAAGATATTGATGTCAAAGGGCGTTGGATTTTTAAGTTCCTCAGTTCCGATCAGGTGTTCCATCAGGACATTGCTTGCAATGTGGTGGCCTGCTGACTGGCTGACTCCTCTGTACCCTTCACATCTGGAAGGGATAACCTTAATTCCATATTCTTTTTCGGCTTCCCTGGCAACGGCCTCGATGTCATCTCCGATAAGTCCTACAGGACAGGTGGCAGAGATGCTGATTGCTTTCGGTTTGAAGATCTTCATAACCTCGTCAATGGCTTTCTTGAGCTTTTTTTCTCCACCAAAGACGATGTCAGTCTCCTTCATGTCAGTGCACACGCAATAATTGCTAAAGTTATCTTCGCCTTCCTCTGCCTTTGCAAAGTTTCGCCTGGTTCCCCAGGTGAAGTATGCACAGCCAATCGGACCGTGGACAAGGTGAACCATGTCTTTGATCGGCCCCATGACCACACCTTTCGAACCCGCGAAGGCACATCCGCGGTTTGTGATAATGCCCGGGATTACTTTATCATCGGCGTCGATGTGCTGTTCGGTGGAACAATCCCTGACGACAATGTGTTTTCTCCTGTTCCTTGCAGCTTTTTCCGGGAGCACCTTCAGTATTTCATCGACAAGCTTTTGTCTATCTTCAATTTCCGAACCAATTTCCGCTCCCATTACACCAACTCCTTGTTAACGGTTGCATCTCCGCTTTCTCCAGTCCGGATGCGGAGTGCTTCACTAATGTTTGACACGAAAATTTTTCCGTCCCCAAGATGTCCTGTCTGGTTTACCTCGATGATTTTCCTGACAACTTCGTCCACACTGTTATCATCCACCACAACTGTGAACATCCTTTTTGGAATGAAATGAATGCAGGTTTCAGTTTCCTTTGCCGGGTCAGGAAGGGGGGGGTCAAATTCAAAGCAGAGCCCTTTTTGCTTTCCACGGCCCATTACCCTTCTTACGGTAAATGAGGGAAAGCCGCATTCCAACAAGGCTTCCTTGGTTTTCTGGACTTTGTTCATCCTTATTATTGCCGTAATCTCTTTCATGGGGATTTTCCTCCGAAAAACCAAGTTTAAAGTCCGGCTTTTCCCGTTCTTATGGTGTAAGCCTCTTCCACGGGGTTTACGAAGATTCTTCCGTCCCCATACTTTCCGGTTCTGGCAGATTCCATTATAGTTTGTATGACTTTGTCCTTGTGTTCGTCTTCAACTACCATCAGGAGCATGGTCTTCTGAAGTTCGTCGTAGTGGATGTCTGCAATATGGATTCCTTTTTGCTTCCCCCTTCCGAAGACTTCCATTTTTGTAAGGGAAATACAGCCCTCTTTTTCCAGGCTCTCGACAACTTTAGATTCCATACCTGGCCTGATGATTGCACGTATCATTTGCATTGTTTTCATCTCCGTACATTAGATTAAAGCTCAACAATTCCGAATTCCACCATCATGGATTCCAGCTCTTCCATGGGAATAGGGGTCGGAACAACGAATTTCGTGTTGTTCTGGACGTTGTTGGCAAGGGCAAGGTACTCCTTTGCCTGGTTACATTCAGGGTCGAAGTGAATTACGGTTTTTCTGTTGATTTCTGCCCTCTGGACAATGTTATCCCTGGGCACGAAGTGAATTAGATGGCTTCCCAGTTTCTTTGCGAAAGCATCAAGGAGTTCGCGCTCTCCATCTACATTTCTGCTGTTGCAGATGATGCCTCCCAGACGGGCTCCACCTTTGGCAAATTTGGCAATTCCTTTGCAGATGTTGTTTGCTGCATAGATGGCCATCAGTTCTCCACTGGCCACGATGTAGATTTCCTTGGCTTTTCCTTCACGGATAGGCATGGCAAAACCTCCGCATACGACGTCACCAAGCACGTCGTAGAATACATAATCAAGATCCTCGGTGTATGCACCCAGGTTTTCGAGCAGCCCGATGGCAGTAATAATTCCTCTACCTGCACATCCTACACCGGGTTCGGGTCCTCCGGACTCCACACATTTGATGCCCCCGAAGCCTGGCTGTACAACAGTCTCAAGATGGACTCCTTCGTCTCCTTCACTTCTCAGAGTATCAAGCACAGTCTTCTGGTTCAGGCCTCCAAGCAACATCCTGGTAGAGTCTGCTTTAGGGTCGCACCCTACAAGAAGAATTTTGTTCCCCATAGTCGAAAGGGCAGCAGTCAAATTTTGCGTGGTAGTGGATTTTCCAATCCCGCCCTTTCCATAGATTGCTATCTGTCTCATATTTTTCCTTCCTCCATCATTTTCTTTCATCGGCAGGAAGCCGGTAACCGTTGTACCATACAATACTATTTATAACTTTCTATAGGTTTAATATATATTTTCTCGAATTATGTTCATTTTCCTAACTTTGGGAAAGGATTAATAAGCAATTCCAGGTAAATTGCAAAGGCTAAAATGAATAACAGGAAAACCTTTCCATGATCCCTGAAGCCTCGTATGATGTAATAGTTGTGGGCGCAGGTCCTGCAGGTTCTACATCCGCCCTATATGCTGCAAAGAGCGGCGCCTCGGTCCTTCTGCTTGATAAAAAAAAAGAAATCGGAAGCCCGATTCAGTGTGCCGGTTTTCTTCCCCATGCTTCGGAAGTCCGGGCTCTTCTCCCTGATGCCAGACTGCCGGATACGCTGAAAAACTATCCTGATTTCTGCGTGCTGCAGAATATCAAAACTCAGCGCATAGTCCCTCCAAACTGCAGTGTAAAAGAGTTCGCTGTCAGGGGTACAGTCCTTGACAGGCGCAGGTATGACCAGTTCCTTGCCGAGCAGGCTGCAAAAGCAGGGGCTGAACTCATGATCAAAACCCGCGTGACGAAATTGGAGGGCACAACCGTTGAAACCTCAGGAATCTTCGGGAAACACAAAATTAAAGCAAAGGCCATTATCGGATCTGACGGCCCAAATTCCCTTGTCGCAAAATCAAAAGGTCTCAACCTTAAGCCTGAATCAAGGGAGACTTCTGTTGCTATCGAATACCAGGTCAGAAATGTGGATATTGATCCTTTTGCTCTGGAGATGTATTTCGGAAAGGATTTTGTGCCTGGCGGCTACGCATGGATTTTTCCCGAAGGCGAGAATCGGGCAAATGTCGGGATTGGAATCAGAAGTGGCATGGCTGAAAAAGGGGTTTCTGCAAAAGAGTACCTGCATCGTTTTATGCGGGATCATCCTCTTGCCGGACCCAAACTGAAAAACGGCATAATCATGAACGTTATTGCAGGCATTATCCCTGTGAACGGCGCGCCGGAGAGAACTGCAACCGAAGACTCGCTGATTGTAGGGGACGCGGCAGGTCAGATTATTGCGACAAACGGAGGTGGAATCCCTCCTGCAATGATTGCCGGAAAAGTGGCAGGAGAAACTGCAGCCGAATTTGCAGCCGGGAAATGCAAGCTTGAAGAATACGACCCTCGCTGGCGAGCTCAGTTCGGGCCGGCACTTGAAACGTCAGTGCAGGCAAGGCAGCTTATGGACGGGATCATGAAGTCCGACACTCTCATGAATGCAGCTTTCAAACTTATTTCTCCTGAGCAGATGAAGGTCATGCAATGTGGAAAACTTCCTGGTTCTGTAAAATTCGGGCTCCAGGCCCTGAACAGGGGAAAGAAATAATAAATATGGAAGAATCGGAGAAATAAACAATCTGTATAAAACAGGAACAGAAATGATCTGTATGGAAAACAGGAATAGAAACGATCTGTATGAAAAACAGGAACAGAAACGATCTGTATGGAAGACAGGAACAGAAATAATCGGTATGGGAGAATTGAATAAACCTACTTTTTTTTAATAACGGGAAAGGGGAAAATAAAAAACCGAGGATTAAAAGGCAAGGAACAAAATAAAAAAATCCCGAATTCGGGTTCCACTTTATGCTTCTTTCTCTTCCATATAGGTTTCTTCTGTCTCCTCTCCAGCTTCTCCTTCGGATACCTTTATCTTTCTCAATTCGGTTTCAGCGTCTTCTTTATTGTACCTTGCTTCCAGGTAAGCAGGCCGGATCTCAAGGGCTTTATCAAAGGAGGCAATAGCTTCTTCATACCGGTTGAGGAGAATGTATTCAAGCCCCCTGAGGTTCCAGACTCCTGCAAAATCAGGTTTCAGTTTCAGCACCTTATCAAAATACTCTATTTTCGTTTCGGGATCGGTTTCGCTGACTGCAAGCCCATACCATTCCTCTGCGGTTTTACCTTCGATTTTCTTTTTGAACAAATTATCCAGAAATCCCAATGGCATCACTTCCCATTGAATATAATGTGGGGTCTGTAGAAATAGATAATTATCCTTCTAACCAATGGAAAACGAAAATAAAACTCAGAAGATATGGTGTAAAATTAAAAATGTAAGAATATTAAAAAAATGAAAAAATTTGCCTGCTTACAGTGAAAGCAACTGTGTTTCATTAAGTAAGCTTGCAAAGTTGGAGGTTATTACCATTTTAGTAATGTTTCCTGTTGTAGTTACGTTATAGGTCACTCCGCGTTCGCTCGAATTTGCCTGGAGGGCTGTAATGTTCCGGGCCACTTCGGGTTCCACATTAAGGAAAATGGACGTATCTGTGTAACTGCCATTGTCCAGCTTTTTGAAATCCCTATAAAACTGTTCGGCTGGGATATCCGTAGCATTAGTTTTTGTTGCTACTTGCTGGAAGATTACATCCTCAGGATCCACATGGCTCAGCAAGTTATTGTATTCGGTGGTTGCAGTTGCATTTCCCTCCAGCACATCGATCGTTTTCTCAATTGTCTGGCGGGAACCGAGGATTACAGGGCTTCCGACTACATTCCATATATCCTGGGTATTATTTGTTCTTGCAAGAAGGTAGTATCCATGGTACGGGACTGCACCCCAGGGAACAAGAGTCTTCTGTTCCGGAATATGGTGGAGTTCGAACCCGTTTCCGTCGGCGTAAATTGCACCGTAGCGTTTCGTAACATCTGCACCATACAGGGACTCCATCATTTTTACATTTCCAACGGCCTGTTCCATTGGTGTTCCTGTTGCTTTATTCAAGTTCACATACGTCGCACTTATTACCCCTTCAGGAGACATATTCAGTCCGTCAGCAATGGAATTAAATTCATGGTGTATCTGTTTTCCCTGAATTTGGGAAAAGGAAATTGTGGAACTATTATTCTCAGCTTCTGCAGTGGAAACACTATCATTTTTATTTTCTGAGCCGTTCGAAAAAAATATCATACCGACTGAAAGAAGCATTGTCGCGGCCAAAAAAATAGCCAGATATTTCTGGTTTTTTGTTGCTGGATCCTTTCGTTTCATCAATGAAACCTCATAACATAATGTGGATTTTTTTAGAACATACTTTTGATACCTAAATATGTTGGCATGAAAAAGTTTTCTAATACGTTTCTCTTAAAACGTGAATCTCAGACCAGAGACGAAGTTTAAATTGGAATCTCTGGTGTTGAATAATTCCGATAGCCTGTAAATTTAGTCAATGATGAGGAAGTTTAGTCAAGGGTGAGGATTTTGAGCATGTTCGTACCTCCGGGTTTTCCTGAAGCAGGGCCCTGAGTAAAAACTACGATATCTCCGCTTTTTACAAATCCCATTTCTTTAGCTTTTTCCGTAGTTTCTTTTTCCCAGCTTTCAATTGTTTCTTTCACAATGACAGGATAAACACCATAGGATAGAGAAAGAAAGCTGCAGGTTCTTGGGACGCGGCTGAAAGCAAGGATCCAGGGTTCGGGCTTGAAGCGTGAAATTCTCCGAGAGGTTGCCCCGCTTCTTGTGGGGGTTAGTATAGCTGCAACCGGTAATTTCTGCAGGGCTTCATGCACCTGGAGGGTTATTACCTCGTCCACTGACATTTCCCTTGCCGTGATACCCTTGATCATTGTATCAAGTCCCCATTTTGTCCGGGAACGCCAGTTTTCGGTGGTTTTTGCAATTTTTGCCATCATCTCAACGGCTTCCACAGGATAATTCCCGACCGCCGTTTCTTCCGAAAGCATAACCGCATCCGTCCCATCAAGGATCGCATTGGCAACATCTGTCGCCTCTGCACGGGTAGGTCTTATGTTGTCAGTCATTGAAGCCAGCATTTGAGTGGCTGTAATTACCGGAATCCCAAGAAGTTTTGCACTCTGGATAAGTTCTTTCTGGACTGAGGGAACTTCCTCGATAGGAATTTCGACTCCCAGGTCTCCTCTGGCAACCATAAGGGCGTCGGTTTCTTCAAGAATTTCCTTAATGTTTTCTACAGCCTGCCTGCGCTCGATCTTAGCAACAATATATACGGACTTTCCTATTGATGCAGCAAAGTTCCGGACCTTACGGATGTTTTCGGCATTTTCTACAAAAGAAATACTGAAAGTGTCAATTTCTTCATTCAGGGCAAATTCAAGGATTTTTAAGTCCTTTTCTGTTACAGGATCAAGAAAAATCTTTGCTCCCGGAAGATTCAGCCCTTTGTGAGAGTAAAGCTGTCCTCCAATAAGAACCTCGCAAAGCACGTCTTTTCCCAATATTTCCAGGCAGCGCAGCTGGATATAGCCGTCGCTTAAGTAGATAAGGCTTCCAGGAGCTACACTCTCCGGAAGCTGCTTATAACTTACAGGAATGCGTTCTGCACTTCCCGGAGACTCATCAACCGTAAGGGTCACAAAGTTTCCTTTCTGAAGCATAAGCGGTTCTTTTTCCAGTTTGCCTATGCGGATTTTCGGGCCTGGCAAGTCGGCAAGAATTGCAATCGTTCTGTCAAGCTCTTCTGCAACTTTACGGACTCTCCGGATCACTTCGCTATGGCTTTCGAAGTCCCCGTGGGAAAAGTTGATCCTTGCCACATTCATGCCAGTGAGCATAAGTTTCCTGATCACTTCTTCGGAAGAAGATGAAGGGCCTATGGTACAGACGATCTTTGTCTTATGGTCCGGGATTTGCATATTTACACGGCCTCTACTGTTCAATCTCTGATCAATGCCGCCTTCATAACTGATATCAGGCCTTCGGCAATTTTTTTATTTACTCTTGTTTATTTTAATGGCTTCTTCGACGCTTGCGTCTTCAATAGTTATTGCATAGACAGCATTGCACATGCGGACAGCCTCTTCGAGAGGCCTTTGGTGGATATTTCTTCCGGTTGCATTCCCCTGTGCTCCAGAGATATGAATCTGGTCATAGAGCTTTTTCAGGAAGGCATCGGCTTCGTCACTGGTGCCACCTGCACAAACGACTTTTGAGCGCCCGGCTGCTTTGACGGCTTCCTTGAATATCTCAGCAGATTTTGCCCCTTCCTTTTTCGGGTAATTGACTTTTACAAAGTCAGTTCCCAGGCAGGCTCCTACTCCTGTCGCTCCTGCAATAAGGTGCGGGTCCTTTTCGTCTTTTACCGCAGTTCCGCGCGGGTAGATCCAGAGCACGGACATCATACCATGCTGGTGGGCGTCGTAAATTATTTGAGCAGCCTGCACAAGCATCTCTGCTTCGAACTCGCTACCGAGATAGATTGTATATCCTACGCCAAGAATATTAAGCCCGCTGTTTTCCTTAAACTCAACTACCTGCTCAACGTCATACCAGAGGTTACTGAAGGGATCAGCCTGAGCTGTCTCAACAATATTGGTTTTGGAGTTTACCTTTACAAGATAGGGCACGTCTCTGTAATCCATGCCGTAGCGGGCCATAAGCCCAAGCTGGGTTGCAAAAACCCCAATTTTTGCCTGAGATGCTATCCTGAAAAGATGTTCGGGATCAGCATCATCTTCAGGCACTCCTTCTCCATAAAAATCATCGTTTAAATGTTCTACCTTCTGGTCGCCTGCAAAGAGCATGAGCCTGCCGGTTCCCCTGGTAATTTCCATATAATTATTCACGTACGTTTCACGCATTGCTTTCGGGACATCTAGAGGTACGATTACGTCCTCTTTATTAATTGAAAACATGTGTATAAACCTCAATTTTTTGAATATAATAAATATCTGAGACCGTTTTTAAACTTGCGCGATGAGGCTGGTGCCTGATCTCAAAAGCGATCTCTGAAGAGCTAATTCGATAAGGGTTAGGTCTTCGATTTTCCACATAAACAGCCAATTTTTTTGTCTATTTGTATATATTGTTGCCCTTTTAGTACCTTCCATTACGGGTACTAAAGGGATCAGCCTCGAAAGTATCTACAAGATTAATCTCGGAGTTTACTTCCATGAGATAATGCACGTCTTTATTGTCCATGTGATATCGCGTGATTCCAACCTATGTTGCAATCCTGAAAAAATGTTCTGGATCAGAATTATTTTCAGACTCTCTTTTTCTATAAAAACTATCGTTTATATGTTCTGCCCTGATTTCTGGCAAAAAGCAGAGGCATCTCGGTTCGCCTCGTCACCTTCTTGCAATTTATCACAACCTCCATGTCTTTTTTAGTGCTGTTTCACTTATTGCTTTCATGCTCTCTAAAGGTACGATGACATTTTTTTTGTTAATTGACATCATGTGTCAACCTCTACTTCTTGGATGACAATTCTCAAACTTAATTAATATTTTTTTGAATCTTATTCTTTGGGTTCATCACTTTGTGTGGATTTTAAGTAATTTCTCGTTAAGTGATCATACCAAAAAGATAAATGTCGATATAGAATATTCTTACAATAAATATTTTAAAATATTATGTACTGTTACACTCATATTTATAAAGTGACTATTAGCTATCCACTTGAAATGACGAAAAGCTAATGATTTATGAATCTTTCTTAAATTTATTAATCCTTCGTTTTATACTCATCCTGCTTTAGAATTTGGAATTTTTAGAATTTGGAATTTTTATCTCAAATTGCAGAGTAATAACTCAAATAATTCTGAAAATCAAACCTGTATGAGTATAACTTTATACTTTTTGCGTTTAGTATTAAAGGTTTACTCAGAAATCAAATTTGTAAAAATACATTGAGACTTCTGGCTCTCTATGACCAAAAAATCGGCTCTCCGTCATTCTCTATGGATAAGATTCTTCTTAATTCCGAGTCGTGTTGGTTTTTATGAGTATATACATACAAAAAACGAAGAGCCAAAAAATTTATTCAATTAGAGGCTATGCATGTTACGAGAACTTAAAATCTAATCAATCGGCAAGTTAAATAATTAATCTAAAATTCTAAAGATTTCATACTCGGTCTTGTAGATCAGTTACCGAAAAACCATATGCAAATGATGACCCTCAAATCTGGCCAACCAGGTTAATATGTCCGTGTTATCATATTTGATCAAACTCATAACACTACCTAATACTCAACGAATTGAATAAAATAACCAGTGAACGAGTAAATAAAAATAAGTAAGAATTTTACGCCGCTTGCAGGGCTCGAACCTACGACATTCTGGTTAACAGCCAGACACTCTACCAACTGAGTTAAAGCGGCTTTCTGATAGGAAAGCTATTTTTTTTACTCTCAAATCCCTTCATGTATGCAGGAGATTATTGGATCTAAAGTTTATGGGCCTGACCGGATTTGAACCGGTGACCGCTCGGTTATGAGCCGAGCGCTCTAACCTGACTGAGCTACAGGCCCTTTTTGCTTCTATAGTACTATTAGTAGTTATTAGGATGGAACTAATAATAAAGTTTTTGCATATGTTATCTCTCTCATGGAAAGATAATTATAAAAAATTCAAAAATTTTACGCCGCTTGCAGGGCTCGAACCTACGACATTCTGGTTAACAGCCAGACACTCTACCAACTGAGTTAAAGCGGCTTATGTTATCGGATGTGCCTTTTTGCCCACCCTGTCGCGAACATTCTTAAAGCGATGATGTTATTTATATATTTCGCTTGGAACTGTTTTCACAAAGAACTATCTAAATATTTACTGAAAACCTTCTAATGCGGTTGTTTGTGTAAAGAATAATACAGCTTAATGAACGTCTATTTCTTCCAGCTCGTTCATTTTTATCCTTTCCACTCATTTGCGCTCGTTCAATAAGTATCTTTATTTAGTTCCTTTTGGATTTCCTATTTAAATAATGCTTTTACTTAATGAGCTCATCCCAAAACTAGTTTTATTTCCACATCAATAAGAGTTTTCAGAAATAATTTTCATGATCAGAAATCTTGATTGATTATTCATAATGCGAGATTAAGAGACGGGATTTCTAGTTTTGGGATGAGCTCAATATCAATATAAGTCGTGGGGGTCAGTTATTGAAGGCCGCAAACATCAGGGTGGTTTTCAAGTCTAGACAAACAACACACAAGTGCTTGTTTTGCTGGATTTAATTGATTTCTAATGGACATGACCCAATAATACCCATTAATCTAATAATCCATCATTGGTCATCGGTTAAGGAATTTTCTTGCCTGAAGGCTATCGATTTTCTGTCATAAATTGGCCTCAAATTTTAGCCTCTTTACCTAAAATCGATACCCTGTTCCAGTTCAAAGTCTATCTAAATTTTGGACACATGTTCTGGGAATAAATCCAATTTGTCATGATTCCTCACTTAACCGAAGACGCATGAATAATCCATTAATGTGACATCCATTTAACTAATATCTTTGGTGTGATGTCTGTCTAACACACGACGCCGTTCTCCATTTGTTCTGCTCTCTTATATCATTTCAGCTAGAGGAATCCTTTTACCTCCTGATCAAATATATAAATAATTGTTTTTGAGCCAAAACTTATATCCTTTCAGAAATAATATCTTTGATTAGCTTGTTGTAGATTCTGCAGCGAGGTCGGACAGGTTCAATTTTAAGCAGCATATATTCAGTTTAGCTTAAAACGCATGTATCTGATACATTTATCTGATATCCTGTCCGGGGGAATTCAGCCTATTTAATATAAAGGTCGAAAACGGAATTTAAATTGTTAACTTCAAGGGTTAGGGTCAGTCGCTTTATCTGTACTGACAGATTTTCCTTTCAGGTCCTTTGTGTGCTGTCAGGAAATCTCGTAGGTCTAGGCTTTTGGCCGCTTAAGTCTTGCAGCTTTAAAATGGAAATTTAAGGGGGTTTATTTACGAAACGGCTAGAAATATGTCCAAAATGTCATGCTAAACTGAAAGTGAGCTCAGATGGTGAGACCCAGTACTGCAACATTTGCAAGTACTGGACAAGAGTGGGTACTGCCAGGCTCGATTCAATCATGATTTACGAATGAGGAATCTGCATGGGGAGTGCAAGTGTTTCTATGTTTTGCAGTGCATGTGAAACAAAGTTGAAACGCCAGGTTTTAGGCTCTAATATCTTTTACTACTGTCGGAACTGCGGATGTGTGAGTTCGGAAGCATATTTATCAGGGGAAGTTAACGTGCTCCATGTCCAGAAACCAATATCTGCCAACGGGGTATCTTCGCCTTTAAATCTAATGAAGACACCCGAATCGCTGTAACAGGGGCTGAGCTGGAAAAAAGGAGTTTAGGGCTGAAAATTTTTGAAAAAATTAATTTTTAAGGAGCCTCAATGGCTCTGGATTTCTCTTTTTAATTTTTTGTTATCTTACTGTTTTGCTTACGATGTTTTTATCCTGTTTGTTTTCAGAAGATTTACAACAGATTTTTCCCGGAGATTGAAAATCCCATATATTTATTCAGGGATTTTTTGATTGAATCAAAAATTACTTGAAAAAAGGAAAAAAAATGCTATTTTAATGAGTTCATCCCAAAACAAATTTTTATCCTTAATTTATAAGAGTTTCAAAAATTATTTTAAGGGTCTTAAACCTTGATTGATTATTCCGAATGCAAGACTTAGATACGGAATTTCAAGTTTTGGGATTAACTCATTAAGATAAAATCATTCTTTAAAAAAAAGAAAAATAAAAACAACCTTATTTTATTAAATAAATATTAATTTTCCGCAAAAAGCAGTCAGAAAGCAGTTTTTCAATGCCCTGCTTTGAGCAATTTGCAGACTTCTTCTACTTCGGTTCTGAAATCGTCCTGGGTGATCCCATAAAGGCCTGCAAGATACATGGCACCACCTGCACCTGCACCTTCCTTGATTGTACCTGTTTCGTACCTTTGAAGTCCTTTAAGAGCGGATTTTCCAAATCCCGGGTCTGCAACGTAGACCACAGATACACCCAGAGTTCTGGTAAGTTCGGCAAAGTTTGCGGATTTATCTTCTACAACATACCGGGTAGTAGCGATTGATATTTTCTCTGTATTGAAACCCAGGTGTTTGATCAGGGCATAAACTGCTGCCATCTGAGTCCCTCCGGCAAGGACAACACTGATTTCCGTGCCCTGAAAGCCTGCAGCAAGGCCTACGACAGCAGGCATCATCGGGTCTCCCATGCAGGCAATAGCTTTCATGGGATCGTCTTTCAGGCAGCCAAAGGTAAGGCCTGATGCCCTCATACCTTCTTCTACAACCTGTTTCTTCAGTTCAAGGGGATTTTCATCTGCACTGCTGCTAACGTTTCCGTTATATCCAAGCGCCATTAAAACCCCCATTGCAGTTGTTGTGCCGCCTGGAATGCTTTCCCCGATAACTACATGGTCTACCTGGTTTCTGAGCCTTTTGGCCAGGAACTTTGCCCGCTCGTAGATTCCCTGTACATCCCCGACTGCTATCTGTTCTCTTATATCTTCTCCAGGTTTTGCTTTCAGGTCAATACAGGGAACCTCTGGAGTTATGATGAGGCCTGAATTAATGAAATGGTAGGGGACATCCGTAAGTTTCAGTGCCGAACGGGTCATAATTGCAGGAGTAGGAGTATCATAAGGAGGGGTCATTGGGAGAACTGGTACGCTGATAATATCTCCTGTTTCCATAAGTTCCGCATCTCCTGCAGGTGTATAATCCGTAAGTTCAGCCGTTTTTCCTGCGGCTGAGAGCTTCGGGATATGCGCGGTCTTAGTATTGGAAAGCACGCATAAAAACATCGGTTTTCTGGGTTTTCTGGTTACTTCCGGTTCGATCCAGGCCATATCATATCTCCTTCATGGAATAAAATGTAAGTTAATCCGGGGCTTATTTGTCTCAGGATTGGACTCTACACGACCGTCGGATTTCTTATAATTATCAAGGCTGAAATAAATGAATGCAATTCTTCCCGAAATCCAATGAGAATTCTTCAACTTACTATTTAATATTTATCCACAAACAAATATAATTTGACATTACTCAAATTAACTTTACTTTATTTATCTATCGTTTCGGACTCAGGTACTCTATCTTAACAGAGTTTCTAATAAAGATCAGTTGAGTAGATTCTCAGATATAATTTAATCTCTGATAATTTTGTTTTCAGGTTCTATCAGATTATAATATAATCTGCTTAAAATAATAACAAAAAGAGAAAAACATGAAATTGAGATTTTTCTGTGGATGTTCTCAATTTCGATATTCTGTGGTTATATAATCTTAATATGTTCTTGCAACATACACACGGGTTTCGGTTTCTCCCTGGCAGACAGGGCATTTTTCGTTCCTGTCCTTTTTCTGCTCCAGGGGAATTCCGAGGATTCCTGCACCTATCCGGTCTTCCATGATAAGCCCGCATTCTTTCTTGCCACACCAGGGAATTGTTGCAACGCCTTTCTGGATTTTTTCTTTTACTTCATCAAGTTCGGTACAGTCAAATATGTGGTTTTCCAGTTCTGTTTTCGCTTTTTGGTAAAGGTTTTCATGGATCGCTTCGAATCTTGAGCTTACTCCTGCCTCAACCGTAGGGAGTGGAATACTTTCTTTTTCCCCTGTATCTCTTCTGACAGCCACAGCAACGTTATTTCCCAGGTCTCTGGGCCCGATTTCAAGCCTAAGGGGCACTCCTTTCATTTCCCATTTGTAGTACTTTGCTCCGGGGCGGAGGTCACTTGCATCGATTTCGACTCTCATGCCGGCTTTCTTCAGGCGTTCCCGGACATCCGTGCAGGCTGCGAGCACTTCTTCTGCTCCTTTCTTAAAGATGATAGGAATAATGACTACCTGCACAGGCGCGATCTCCGGAGGCAAAACCAGTCCTTTGTCGTCTCCGTGGATGGAAATCGTAGCTGCAATAGATCTCTCCGAAATCCCGTAACAGGTCTGGTGGGCGTATCGCTGCTCTCCGTCGGGGGCTTCGTACTTAATATCAAAGGTTTTTGCAAAATTGTCGCCAAGGTGATGGACAGTACCTATCTGAAGGGTCTTTCCGTCAGGCATAACAGCATCCAAGGCATCGGTGTAATCTGCGCCCGGGAATTTATCCCAGTCAGGTCTCCTTGAGCAGAGTACCGGAACTCCAAGTCTGCGGTATATTTCGGTATAGAGCCTGACAGCTTCCTTAACCTGAGCTTCTGCATCTTTCCAGGTGGCATGGACTGTATGGGCTTCTTTGAAGGAAGTAATTTCTCTGAGCCTTATAAGAGGACGAGTATGTTTTGTTTCATAGCGGAAAGTATTAACGATCTGATAGATTTTAATAGGAAAATCAGCATGGGATCTGACCCACATTTTGTACATAGGATAAATGGCAGTCTCACTTGTCGGGCGAAGAGCCAGAGGAATATCCAGAGGGTCTTTTCCTCCATGGGTTACCCAGTACACTTCGTTTTCAAAACCTTTGATATGCTCGGCTTCTTTCATGAACTCATTTTCGGGGATAAGCAGAGGGAAGAGAGCTTCCTGGTGTCCGCTGTTGTCAAGAATTTCCCTTATGATATTATAGGTATTTCTCCGGATTGCAAAGCCGAAGGGATACCAGACATAGAGCCCTTTTACAGGATAGCGTACATCCATTATTTCAGCCATCCACAGGAGATCGTTATACCATTCGCTGAATTCCTCTTTTGGAGGGAGTGCTGCTTCTTTTTCGCTTTCTGCCATACCTTCACCGTATTATCGCAATCTGAAATAAATCTTAAATTCTTAAGTCGATTAAATAAATTCTTAAATTGATCAAATTTTGAGAGGCACGCGCGAATTCCAGCATCACGTCTTCAGTGCCAATCATAATCTCTCTGATGAAACACACAGTTCTTTAGGCTAATTTAAAGGCCTACTCTCAGACAGGTACAACATTCTACATTCCTGTTTTTTCTCCAGAAATTCTACACAAAGACCTTCCAGGCTGCCATATTTTGAGATACATTGTCTGGACAGGAAACTGACTGCATAGCCCGCAATATGCTCGCCTTTATTGGAATAACAGTTAATAACTATATGGGAACTATGCCCCTGGAATTTTGTCAGGCTGTTGAAAAATCGGAAAAAATAATTAATCTCCTTCGAGGGGCTGAACATTGTCTGAAATATCGTGTGCAAGTTCTGCTTTGTCAACATCGAAAACTATCATGCCGGTATTCAGTTCTTCAGCCTCTTCTTTAGAGAGCCTGGTGGAAGTGGCTTTTTTTGAAATGATCGCACTGTTTCCCAGGGGGTCTTCGATAATGACTGTAATTTTTCCCTTGCCTTCTATAACTTTTTCGAGCATACACAGGAGTTCCTGGCTGCGGGAGAATTTCTCTTCGTCTTCCTGTACCCACTTACTTGCTGTCACAAGAACACTTTGAACTCGCTGCAGTACACCTTCGATATTCGTTATGTATGATTCCGAAACCGTGCCAGGCTCGACAATGATCCCCATTTCCGGGATGCGGATTGTTCCTGAGGTTGAACGGATGACCCTTGCGTTCAGGTCTTCCAGGGTTTCAACTGACATCTCATAGCGTACGGGCTCCTTGCTGGAGAGGATCATAGTATCTGCAAAACGGAAACTGCATTGACAGTTTGCACTAATGTACATAATCTCCCCAAAATAGGGGATATTATCTCTCTGCCAGTTCATTATCAATTCATTGTGACATAACGGACAGGAAATTCTTGTCTCAAAACTTTCCTGCTTAAAAAAACTCTGATTCAATATTTTCCACCAATTATTTTTGATCTGTCTATTTTTATGCCTGTAGGAGTTACAATTACAGTATTTCCTTTGACACCCGCGATATCCCCGTGGACATCAATAATAACATCTTTCAGCTCTTTTAAAACCCTGTCCCTCAGCAGATCATCGCCTCTGATGTTTGAAATGTCTATCATCAGGATATTTCCGTTGTAAATCTCCTGTTTGAGTTGGGATACCTGGTTGATATTTGAGACTTCTGCGATCTTTACATACGTTTCTGCAGGCTCGTCCTCGAGAACCTCCTCATATTTGCTGAGATCAATTTCAGTGTAATCATCGGGACTGGTTGAACTTTTTACATTACTGCCAAGGAGTTTGTCTATGAATTTTGCCATTTATACGCACCTTTCGTATTTTTTTAAATTTGAATAGTACTGTCCTATATTGAAATCTATATTAATTAATTTTGTTATTATAAAGCTGATCCGGATTTTTTCTTTCTGTTTCAGGAAATTCTCGATCCCTGCCCACAGGTTTCGTTTAATAAAAATATGTCCTGTTTTTAGGGAGAACTTTTAGAGTTCCATATTCCAGAGTTTGTCTCCTACATAGGTTATTGACTTTATAGCTTTACCTGAATTGGCTTCGACCATCTGTGGACCTTCCATAAGTGCCTTTCCGATTGCGAGAGGTTTTCGATGGGTCTCTTCCACGATGATTACAAGGTCTCCTGCTTTTATTTCAGAGTCAGCCTCCACGACCCCTGGAGCCATTATATCCGCCCCGTTTGAAACAAAACGGATAGCTCCTTTATCGACAGCTACAACGCGCTTCTGAAGTCCCATCTCAAGAGCTCCACGGACTGTAGGAAATAGATGCCCTTCTACTTCAAAAAGCAGAGGTTTGCCATCTACAAGGATAAGGGAATATTCTTCCAGGGTAATTTTTTCCAGGGTTTTGTTTTCCAGCTCTGCCATCTCCTCGCCGAAGGTGGATATAATGTCTTTCAACATCTTGTTCTTGGCATTTTTCCTCAGCTGAACTCTTGACTTTATTTTCAATTAATCACCATATTTCAAAAATGTTATGTTTATTTATAGCATAGGGTTTTTGTGCCTTTTAAAGTTTATGTGGGACTTTTGGGGTTCCTGAAACAGAATTTTTCTGCTATATTTTCTGCTGCATTTTTACTCAAGTTCTTTTTACTCAAGCTTTACAAAGAATATTGCAAGAAGCACCAGCGCACTTCCGAAAAATACGGACTCATAACCGAAGGGTTTGAGAAAAAAACTTCCAAAAACCGGGCCCAGCCCGAGACCAGCATAAATTCCTGTATTAAAAAGCCCCATTGCAAAACCGCTGGAGCTGATTCTGGAAACGGCCGTAATCAGCCCTACGACCGCGGCCCCTCCTCCTGCTCCGATAAGGATGAAAGCAAGTATGGGAATCTTTACGGAGAGAAAGATGCCTGCTGCTGCAAGGATTACTCCTGCTTTTACTATATTTTCTGAATTGATGTCTGCCCTGCCTGCTGTCAGGGAACTCAGCATTGCGGCCAGATAAGAAGCTGAGATTGCCAGCCCAAGTTCAGGCTTTGTCAGAAAGCCTGCGCTGTAGTCTGGATAGTTTGCAGTTAACAGGCCTGTGGACCCATAGAGAATAACCGAAATTCCCCATATCTTCCCGAAATTAC
The DNA here is from genome assembly GCF_031461075.1 of Methanosarcina baikalica. Classification (NCBI taxonomy): domain Archaea; kingdom Methanobacteriati; phylum Methanobacteriota; class Methanomicrobia; order Methanosarcinales; family Methanosarcinaceae; genus Methanosarcina; species Methanosarcina baikalica. Next base: position 42,011 of record NZ_JAVKPK010000003.1, read on the forward strand.
TTTTAAAAATGATTTTCCTGGCGCTTTTCAGGTGACTTTTGAGTTCGGAAAGCAAAGAGGTATCCGGCTCATTTTTTACAGAATTTTCACTATTTGACAGAACAAATCTTTCCTTTTTTCTGTCCGAAGAAAGCAATTCTTTTGTTCCCGATAGAAGAAATATACATGAAAGGCCTGCCAGAAGGGTGAAGATGCCTATTGCGGTTTTAATGCCCTGTACGGCAAGTACTCCAGAGAAGAAAACACCTGCTGCCAGCCCGGCATTTAACAGGAAGTTAAATTCCCCCAGGCTGCGCTGGCTGTCTTTCCATCCTGCAAGCATGGAGAAAGCTGCAGGAAAAAAAGCCCCGCAGCCTACACCTTCTAAGAACCTGGAAATTCCAAGAATCCACAGGCTGTCAGAAGAAAAAATAAGAACGCCCGAAAAGGCAGTCAGCAGCACTCCAAATACTATAACCTTCAGGTTCCCGATCCTGTCTGCCAGGATTCCAAGGGGCACAAGAGAGAGAAAGGCTCCCATAAAATACCCGGAAAAGAGGAGGTTTGAGACAGTAGAATCTCCGCTGCCTCCTCCTGCAAGTTCTGGAAGAACGGGAATCACTGCATTGGAGAGTCCCTGAATAGCAAAAACTGAAGAATAGAGTGTGAGTTTTTTGAAGTTCATGGGCTTTTCTTTTTTATGTTTAGCCTTATACTATAGTTAACTATCTAATTTCCTTCACAAGATTACAGTTTTTCAGTGTTTTCAGCGTTTTCCAGGTAAAATTCTTGAGTGAATTAGTGTAAATATTAGCCCGAAACTATAATTTATGTACTCGATGCTAATTTCCCTGGTTTCTGAATATTATTCCCGAATATCAAAAATTCCGTGAGATAAATATCTTACGCTATTCAGTGCGGGGAAATTCTTGATTTAAAACCTGAATAAAAGCTTATCTAGAGGCTGTTTTTTTCACTCTTTTAATATAAGGGCTCCTGCCAGGACACAGCTGTTTGCGATAAATAATTTTTCGAAATTCATAAAGCTTGTAAAAAGAAGGAGCAAGAGAAAGCCCTGAATAGATAGTTGTTTTAAAAAGCCCCATTAAAAGGTCCCTATCCGCATTCATTCTGGTAACAGCCAGGGCAAAGCCCAGGGTTGCAATTCAGGATCCTCCACCAAGGCTTGAGAATCCCAATAGGTATTTTATCGCAAGAAAGGGCTCCCTCCGAGGAAGTAGGCGGAAAAGAGCAGGCTTGAAGCAAGCCCTCCTAAGGAGCTGGGGTTCAGGTCCGCAAGCTCCAGAAGGATAGGGATAACAGCATTAGAGAGCCCCATAATTGTAAAAGCTGCTCCGTAAATTAAAAGCCTGTCAGGGTTCATAGCACTGAAAAACCCGTAATTAAGTATATAGTTTCTTATTACAGCAGTTTCCTGGAATTCGCTTCCCAGGGCTTGAAATGCCGAGGGCAAATCCTTACAAGCTTTTTTAGCAATTTGCAGGATTTTGATCTATTCCATAGTTGTATAAATTATGTGTTATAAAATATATATCATAAAATCTGTATTAGTAAAATTGGAGTGAAATTGGATCATATATTTGCATAAATTATATATTATAAAATACACATTATAACCTATTCATTTGTAAAATCAGATCTGGCTGCTATTGTAATATAACATTTTTATTATACTAAATCGGATAGAATGCATAGCTATTTATATAATTAGTTTGAATAAGGATGATTGTAAGATGTGAGCGGGAAACTTTTTTCACATACCATACCCCCCACTCCCCATATGACCCCCCACTCCCCAACCCGCTCACAATCTTCTACTCTTTACTTACGTTTTTGGGCATATTCATGTTCTATTTTACTTTTTAATTTTATATCTTTTATCTTTATATGTTCTTTTGCCTTCATTTATTTTCACATCAATAAGAGTTTCAGAATCATTTTTCATAATCAGAAACTCAATTTGTCAGCAGGAATCTGAAAATTTAAATATCCAATTTTTGTGTTTTGGGCTTAGCTAGAAAACAACAAAACTAAATACTGAAAATTAGGTTTAAGTGTTGGCAAAGCCTGTTTGCGCTATATATACCCAAAATGCAACTAAGGTCACGATTACAAAAATCACAATCATTATCAGAAATTTTAATATCTGCTCAAAATTCATTTTTATGTATTGGTGTGCGAATAGGCTTATCCCTGCTGGTATTAATATATAAGGTGCTATATGTGTCCAGTCATCGAAGCTGAATTCCGCTGATACAAGTGGCATTATTATTGCTATTAACATTGTATTAGCGTGAATGTTATCAATACAGTCAATTTGAACCATTTTTTGAAGTCGAATTTGAATTCCATGTTTAAGCATTGTTGTGTATATTTATAATGTTTTACAGTTGTGATCTTTGTAGTAATCTGGACGGAAATTTGGATAGCTATTTTTGCACGTCTATCTCGAGTATATCTCCATATACCTAACCACACACATATAGCTAGAAGCGAATTTAAAAGGCCAGGGCTATCGCTCGGGATAAAAATAGGTATTTCCTTGGCTATGGAAGGACCAGTTGCACATAAATACAGATTTTAAGTAAAACTTATTCACCTTATACGAATTTGAAAATAAGGGAAATTAGGAAGAAAAAGAAATATATCTTGACTTTGTCAGATTAGACAGTTACTCCAATCGCTGTTATCTATTTCACTACGGCCACTATATTTGGCATATGAAATTTTATGATGGCGCTTTACCTTGTAATGTGACATAGTCGAGATAAGCAAATGAAAATACTCGATTTTTGATAATTTCATTACAACTAGAGCGGTGGCGCGGAGATATCCCGTTGCTTACAGCGGGGTGCACCAGCGCAACTTTGATGTCATATTTTTGTTAACCAGCAGCTGATTTTTTCATTACTCTTTTACTGGGATTCTCATTCCGTAGAATGAACGCCACACAAAGAATAACGCAATCACAAAGAATATGCCACCTACATAGGGAGCCACGTTTCTGAACGACTCGGAGATCGCGATTTCCATGGCTAATAAACCAAACAGGGTGGTAAACTTGATGATCGGATTCAAGGCCACTGATGAGGTATCTTTAAAAGGATCGCCTACTGTATCGCCCACTATTGTTGCTTCATGTAAAGGTGTGCCTTTTTCCTGCAGGTCTACTTCTACGACTTTTTTGGCATTATCCCAGCATCCGCCGGCATTGGCCATGAAGACAGCCTGGAACAATCCGAATACAGCGATGGAGATCAGATAAGATACAAAAAACGCCACCGGTTCGTTCCCGTTTACGGGCGCGGAGAGGAAGGAAAATGCCAGGGTAAAGGAAAATATGGCGACAAATATGTTGAACATGCCCTGTTGTGCATACTGGGTACATATCTTTACCACTTCTTTTGACTGTTCTATGGATGCCTTCTGGCTGGCATTTTCATCCAGCTGGATGTGCTTCTTGATGTATTCAACCGTACGGTAGGCTCCGGTAGTTACTGCCTGGGTTGATGCCCCGGTAAACCAGTAGATTACAGAACCTCCGGCTAATAGTCCGAAGATAGTATAGGGATTAAGCAGGGTCAGGATTTGTTCCGGTTGTACCCCAAGAACGTTCTTAATAACTAGAATCAGCGAGAAGATCATTGTTGTGGCGCCAACCACCGCTGTACCTATTAAGACCGGTTTGGCTGTGGCTTTAAAGGTATTTCCTGCTCCATCATTGGCTTCCAGATAGTGTTTAGCTTTATCAAAATCCGGTTTAAAGCCAAATTCTTTTTGAATCTGTTTCTCTACGTTGGGAATGGCTTCTATAAGTGACAGCTCATAAATAGACTGGGCATTATCTGTTACCGGTCCATAGCTGTCAACGGCTATGGTAACCGGGCCCATGCCAAGCATTCCGAATGCCACCAGGCCGAATGCAAATATAGAGGGGTAGATCATTATCTCGCTCAAACCATATCCGCTGGCATAATAGGCAATAAACATCAGTGCGAGGAATAACATGCCGATCCAGAATGCGCTGAAATTGCCTGCAACCAGTCCGGATAGAATGTTCAGAGACGGGCCGCCTTCGCGGGAAGCTTTGACAACTTCGGCTACGTGTCTTGAGTTAGGGCTGGTAAATATTTTGGTAAATTCGGGAATTAAAGCCGCTCCCAGAGTACCACAGCTTATTATTACTGACAGTACAAGCCAGAGCTTCTGCAATTGGACAGGCACTCCGGAGCCAGGACCTAATAGATAATAGCTTACAGCAAAGGTTACCACGATGGAAAGGATGGAGGTAATCCATACCAGACTGGTCAGGGGCTGTTCAAAATCGAAATCTTTTTTGCTGCCGAATCTTGCCTGGCTTAAGGCTCTGTTGATGTAGAAAGAACTTACTGAGGTAATTATCATAAGTACACGCATGACAAAGATCCAGGTAAGCAGGATTCCTGTCAGGGCAGGCTGCACGGCCAGAACAATGAAAGATACAAGGGCCACGCCGGTTACGCCATAGGTTTCGAATCCGTCTGCGGTTGGTCCAACGCTGTCACCTGCGTTATCTCCAGTGCAGTCGGCAATAACACCGGGATTACGCGGGTCGTCTTCTTTTATTCCAAAGGCTATTTTCATCAGGTCGGAACCGATATCGGCGATCTTGGTAAATATCCCGCCGGCAATACGTAAGGCACTGGCTCCCAGGGATTCTCCAACTGCAAAACCTATAAAACTTGACCCGGCCAACTCTCTGGGAACAAACAGCAATATGATTAACATCATTATCAGCTCAACGCATACCAGAAGCACTCCTATACTCATTCCTGCATCGAGAGCAATGTTTAATAGTTTCAAGGGTTTTGTTTCCAGGGAAGCGAATGCGGCTCTGCTGTTAGCCAGAGTATTCATACGAATGCCGTACCAAGCGACACTGTAGGAACCCAGTATTCCTATTACAGTCCAGGCAAGGATAAGCAGTACTCCGCTAAGAGGTGTTTTCTGCAGAAAACCAAAGTAAAAGGCTATGCAGATGCCGATAAAAGCAAATAGTATGCACAGTAATTTACCCTGTTGGATAAGATATATTTTGCAGGTCTCGTAAATTATGTCGGCCACATCCAGCATAGACTGATGGGCCCTGATTTTTTTTACCTGCATGAACTGGTAAAAGCCGAATAGCATACCTAATATACAGACCACGATGCCGTAGAGCAATAAATTATTTTGCCCCTGACTCAAATTCGGAATCTTAAGATTTGCCTCACTGGCAGCTGCTATTGCCGGTGTTAGCGACAGCATGGTCAGGCTAAGCAGGCCTTCGTGTATCGCCTTGACCACCCTCTTTTTGATTATAATCTCCATTTAACCGATCACTTCTCTCATAATATTTTTAAAGACAATTGACATCGATATCGTTTCATCCTTCTTATTTATGAAATAATAACTTTAATTTTATTCTAAAGTATTATTACAAATTATTAAAAATTCACTTTCGTCGAACGTAAATAGTGATTTTTGTTTAAAATATGACTTATGCAGTTGAATTGAGAAATCAATAGCATGAAACATGAAATGTACGAAACAAGGTACTAGTCATTCCGTCTATGTACTTGTTTTTTTCCCTCAAGTGCGTAAGTTCTATAAATTTTTTACCATTTTCAGCCAAATCTTCTGGTAATCCCTTTCTTTCTAATAATATTAGCTGTTTTCCCATCTGCACATCATAAACAAAGTAGAGGTTTACAGGCCAACACATATTCAGTATAATACCTGCAGTATAAAATGAAGAACTGATACAAAACAGGACTTGCTTGAGATTAAATCCGAAAAATCTACATTTTTGTAGATGTTGTTTTGCTTTTCTCAGATCAGTTTCTATCAACTATTAAAGAAACCAATAAATTAATGACTGAAAAATCAATTATTATAATTTTCAGGCCTCTGTGTGTTCAATTGATGAGGTAAAAAGTTACGGTATTCCACTACCCGATCGCTAAAAACAGGGCTTTTTTCTCTCAATTCATAATTAAAATTGTTTAAAGAGCACACCAGGGCAAAAAAAGGATGAATAAAAGTATTTTATGTAATTAATGGATAACTATTTGTCAAGTAGATTTATATAACATAATTTTAACTATGTGTATGCTGATATTGAAAAATTATGTATCATCACCAGCTGAACGTGCAGTTAATGTAAATTTCCAACTAGCAATCGAATGATAGTTATATAAAAGCTCATTCGATTATTATCACAAGAAGTACTTCGGAGTATTGAGCACCCAAATGTTTTTCATATTTTCTTCCAGAGGATGGTTATATTTATGAATGTCTTAATCTACCTTGCACCAATATGTGCCTTTATTGGTCTGATTTTTGCAGGTATGTCCTATAAAAATGTCCAAAAAGAAGGCGAAGGAAATGATGCCGTTAAAAAAATTACTGCGTTAATCCACCACGGGGCCATGGTTTACCTTAACAGGCAATACCGCGCAATCGCTGTTTTCGTCGTTTTATTTGCAGTTCTAATTGTATTAATTCTTCCAAATGGATCTATAACCGCAATATGTTTTGTTTTTGGTGCAGTGCTATCCGCAGCAGCCGGGTATGCAGGTATGCTTACAGCTACCACTGCGAACGGTAGGACCACAAATGCTGCCACAAGAGGCATTGGTCCTGCTTTTAGAGTTTCATTTGCATCGGGCACCGTTACGGGGATGAGCGTTGTAGGTCTCGGCCTGCTTGGGTTATCTGCTTCGTTTATAATTATTGCAAATACTTTTACAAACCTTGATTTAATTACAGTTGTGAATATCGTTGCAGGCTTTTCACTTGGCGCTTCGTCTATTGCTCTCTTTGCCCGCGTCGGTGGCGGAATATTTACCAAAGCTGCTGATGTCGGTGCTGACCTTGTGGGCAAGGTTGAAGTCGGAATCCCGGAAGACGACCCGAGAAATCCTGCTGTAATTGCCGATAATGTCGGAGACAACGTCGGAGATATTGCAGGCATGGGGGCCGATCTCTACGAATCATATGTCGGTTCGATCGTTGCAACAATGCTTCTTGCAGCATCGACATCAGCAACAACGTTCCCCGGTGTTTCAGTTCTGAACGTTATTATGGTTCCACTACTAATCTCGGCTGTTGGAATTCTTGCATCCGTTGTCGGTACGTTTTTTGTCCGTACAAACAAGACAGAGTCTTCCGCAATCCATATGGCATTTAATTTGGGGTTGATTGCCGCAATCGTTCTTACCGTCATTGCCTCATACTTCGTTACATCTCAGCTTCTCGGAGCGTACGGATTGAAGGTCTTCTTTGCAACTGTTGCAGGGCTTATCTCCGGTTTCCTTATCGGACAGATCACAGAATACTACACATCATATGATAGAAAGCCGACCCGTATGGTTGCAGATTCCTGTGTAACCGGTTCAGCCACGAATATTATCACGGGTTTTGCAAAAGGAATGGAATCAACTCTCTGGCCTGTTATTATCATCAGTGCTACGATCTATATTTCGTACCAGCTTTCAGGCCTCTACGGTATAGCTATTGCAGCCGTGGGAATGCTTGCAACGCTTGGGATCTCACTGTCGGTCGATGCATACGGTCCTGTAGCTGACAATGCAGGAGGTATTGCAGAGATGTCCCACCAGAAGGAAGAAGTTCGCCAGATAACCGATACGCTCGACGCGGTAGGAAACACGACTGCAGCTATGGGCAAAGGTTTTGCAATCGGCTCCGCAGCTCTAACTGCACTTGCTCTCTTTTCTTCATATGGTATTGCAGTAAATCTCACTGTTATTGATATTATGAACCCAAACGTGTTTATTGGGCTTACCATAGGTGCAATGCTTCCTTTCCTTTTTTCGTCAATGACAATTCTGGCTGTCGGAACTGCAGCAGGTGAAGTCGTAGTTGAGGTGAGGAGACAGTTTAAAGAGATCGCAGGTTTAATGGAGGGCAAAGCCGATCCTGATTACGACAAATGTATTGCAATCTCAACGCACTCCGCTCTGAAAGAGATGATCGCACCCGGTGTGCTTGCAATTATTTCACCTCTTATAGTCGGACTCGTACTCGGTCCCGGCGCACTTGGAGGGCTTCTTGCAGGTTCGGTAGTATCAGGTTTCATGCTTGCAATTACAATGTCTAACGCAGGCGGCTCGTGGGACAATGCGAAAAAATTTATCGAAACCGGAAATTTCGGTGGAAAGGGTTCAGATGCTCATAGGGCAGGTGTCACAGGCGATACTGTGGGGGATCCTTTCAAGGATACAGCAGGGCCGGCAATTAACATTCTCATTAAGCTAATGAGCATTGTAGCGGTCGTGTTTGCACCTTTGTTTATGGTCTGATATCCATCTTTTCCTACTTTTCTTATTTTTTTCACGGTAGAAACCTTTCAGAGTAGTGCTCGAGTTCTTAATTTTTTCTCTCATAATTGTTTGATTTCTGCGGTAGCACTGCAGTCCTTAAAGTAAACCTCATGTTCATCGATGCAATAAATTTTTTATTATAGTTGTTTGCGTGCTATGGGTATTTAAATTACCTGATATCTAAAAGGAATACGCTTTCCTATTTGAAAATCGTATATTAAAAACTTTTCGCTTTTTAACGGTTTAAATCCAGGTGCTCGAATCCGACTCATGGGTAAAAACAGGAAAAATGGGATAATTAAATCGGCAAAAATCCATAGCTTCGGACGTAAATATCTACATTGATTTATTCAAGATTCTATTACCTGGAAGACGCTAAAAGCACAGAAAAGCCGTACTCGTTTTCGTAAATATTAATCCTCTCGAGCGCAGCGTGAAGGACTCCGTGCTGTTGCGATTACATCGCAACTCTCAGAAAATCTCCGATTTCCTGTGATCCCGAAGCGCAACTCGGGAAGGACAGCGCACTGCAGAGCCGCAACTCTGCCGGATCGCGTATTCCTGAAGTGGAACTCAGGTGGCTCAATTCGGGAGGTTCACCTTTTAGTTTGAGATTGGTGAAGGAATTAGGTAGTTAACTATATTTTCTGTGCTTTCCCGGTCAAAGCAGGAGAAAGATAGTATAAAGCTGAAAAAGTTCGGGAGAGGTCAGTTAACTCCTCTTACCTGCAATAACTGGAACTCGATTTCGTCCGGAACTGTGGCCAGGAAAACAAACGTATTATACCCGAGTTTCTGAACTTCTTTGATCGCATTTGCCTGAACTTCGCTCAAATCTTTTGAGTCGCTTACAATACAGAATGATTTTCTGTTTCCTGTGTTTACAAGGAAATTAAAGACACTTCCATGGGTATTCAGGAATGCAACCAGATTTTTAAGTTCATCCCAGGTATTGCACATGTGAATGTTTTTGGATCCCATATTTTCCACATACCAATCTCTGCTCACATAGGAATAGGATGCATACTGCTCACTCAGCTCATCGTAAGCTTTTTGGATTCTGTTAATATCCTTCCTAAGGTTTACCCATTTCCAGCTCTGTGTTGTGAAATAGCGGGCTGCCACTATCTCAAAAATTGCCTGCTTATCTTCATTTTCGAGTCTCATTTTTTCACTTCTCTATTTTGTTTGCGTTTCTTGTGCTCAGAACACATCGTCCTGGGCATAACTTCTGTTAAAGTGCAAGGCAAGTTCGGCTTTTTCCAGTTCCCTTCCCAGGTATGCGGCATGATCCAGGCGGGAGACTATTTTCAGTTCAAGTAATGTGTCCATAACTTCCCTGGCATTTTTTCCCACGACTGAAACTTTTTCGTGTTCGGCTACGATCGATCCGCCATTTCCGCTTATGCTGTCCGGTACTATCCTGATGCAGATTGGACCTGCAGGGTCTACACGCCAATTCTTCGAGGATCTGGCTTGAATTGCATTCTGCGGAAGAGGGGAATCAGGCCGCCTGCGTTTTTCCTTAATGCAAAGTAGGTCCAGCCCAAGGTCTTTTGGAGAGCTTTCTCTTATGCGGGAAAGCTGCATCATCTCGGAAGCCCTTTTCAGTTCCCGGATGGAACCATGTGCCTTGTCACTGAACTCGGGGGTAAAAAGGATGCTTGCTCCAGCTTCTGCTCCTATTCCGCAGAGTGTGGCATTTACACCTATTGTATCCACATCCATAAGTTCCGTAACATTTCCAGCTCCGAAAAATACCGGAATCTCAGGGTACATCTTATGAAATTCGTGATAGCGTACAATGGATTCGGTTATATTGTGTCCTACAGGATCAAGAACAGGGTCGGCTATAATTTTCTCAATTCCAAGCCTATTGGCAGCTTCGATATTTCTGAGAAGGCTTTCCAGGCTTTTTCCCTCATCCGGTATTACAACGGCCGTAATCCCTGCTCTGGCAACAATCGGGCCTGCAGTCTCAATATTCGTATTGTTCAGACTCAGGACAATGTCTACTCCTGCTTCTACTCCTTCATTTATCAGTTCAGGATCAAGGGTATCTATGCTGATAGGGGCTTCTGTAATGGCTTTTGCAAGAGATACAGCTCTTCGAACCTGCCCTGGCCGGGTATTTAGGGTAGCTCCCAGGTCGATAATATCTGCTCCACGGGCGATAAAAGCTTCGATTCTTACTTGAAGCGTCCGGGCATCCATTTCCATGGCCCCTACTATCTCTCCCATTACCTTCATGCGAGCCTGTCCTCCGATTTTCACGCTGCTGATTGTAAGGAGTGAGGAGGCTTCCTCTTCGGTTTTCCTTATAAGTTCAAAAGCCAGCTCTTTTCGAACATCAGCGAGTAGTTCACAGGCCGGAACTTTTTCGGAAAAATCTATTTTTTCAGCAAACGGGAGTACAAAACCAAGGTCATAGGCGTGCTTTGGTCCAAGCCGGATTTTACACCTAAGTTCTTCAGAAGCTTTTGAAAAATCTCCTGTTACAAGCCCTGGAAGAAGAATAAGATCGTAATCTTTCAAAAAACCTGCTTCTTGAAATATTTTGATAAGCTTTTTAGGGGTGATAAAGGCGGCAATGTCAATATCTGCTACGAGGACGTCGGCTTTTTCACCAACTGCTTTCCTAACGGTATTTTCTGCAAGCCGCCCTGTTGCAATCAAAATTTTCATGTTTTTTAGATAGAAGCGCTAATAAAAAAGAGTATCTGTTTGAAACAAGCCGGTTAAAAAATTGCCAGGTGATAAAAAGCCCGAACTTTTCAACTTTGAGTGTCCGGGCTTTTGTCGAAGCCTGATTTAATTTATAAAGTCAATAATTGACTCTTCATGCTTCTTTCTAAGAGGCCCTGACGTATCTCTTAATCGACCTGTAGGTGTCATTTTTCCGAACCTTCTTTCCTGGAGGGGGTCAGCTTCGATTCTGGACTCCAGGATTCCAGATCCTGCCTGAGGGCCCAGGATCTGGGCAGACTGCACACCTGTCATGATTGCCATTACCCTGACCTTGCCTTCATAATCTTCCCTGATCCTTGCGCCCCAGATGACATTTGCATTTGAGGAAAGTTCGTAGGTGAGCATGGAGGCGATTTCTTCGGCTTCCTTCAGGCTCAGGTCAGGTCCGCCGGTTACATGGACAAGGCTTCCGGTTGCACCCTTGTAATCAACATCAAGCAAGGGATGGTTAAGGGCAGTCCGCACTACTTCAGTGCTCTTGTCCTGGCTTTTTGACTCGCCTACGAGCATGACTGCAACTCCGCCACAGCTCATAATGGTTCTGATGTCGGCATAGTCAAGATTTATCAGAGAAGGCACTGTAATTGTCTCTGTAATTCCTTTTACGGTTTCAGCAATCAGCTGATCCATTACGGAAAAGGCCTGGTCAATAGGGAGGTTTGGCACGTAGTTAAGCAGCCTGTTATTGTCCAGGACAATTACTGTATCGGCTGCCCGGCGCAGTTCTTCAAGTCCTTCTTCGGCTTTGAAGATGCGGGCCCTTTCGACCCTGAAGGGGCTGGAGACCATTCCTACAACAATCGCTCCCTGTTCCTTTGCCACTTCGGCAACTACAGGGGCAACGCCCGTCCCGGTACCTCCGCCGAGGCCTGCAGTAATAAAAACCAGGTCAACATCTTTTAAAACTTCTTCAAGGGTGCCCCTTGCAAGTTCCGCAGCTTTCTTTCCCGTTTCGGGATAACCGCCTGCTCCCAGTCCTCGCGTGAGAGTTTTCCCCACGAGGATCTTCTTGTCAGCCCTCACATTGTCAAGGTGCTGCTTATCGGTATTGATACAAACTGTTTCCGCACCTTCGATTCCTATATTATAGAGCCGGTTTACAGTATTATTTCCTGCACCCCCGCATCCTACAATCATAATTCTTGGCTGCCCGAATTCTTCAAAATCTTCTTCAGAAGAGGAATTCTTCCGATATTCCTTCTCTTTTTCGCTGAATTTCATTGCTTCCTGTACTATTGATTGCAATTCATCCCCTCGACTGGATTTGTGTCTAATAATTATGTTTGATTCCCCACCCTTAACATCGGGGGTCACCTGTCTGTCAATATTTTTGAGTGGATTTATGAGATAACCTTCAACATGATAAAGATTTTTTATCCGTTATCTTTAATAAGTTGACACCCTTCTGAACTTAAATATTTCGGACATATTTAAGCAACATTCTTACGTTGTATATTAAGTTTAAATACGTCACCCATAAATCTCATATATGAACTCTTTTACTTCATTTATTACTTAATTCTCAAAGATGAAGAGTGATGGGCTTTCAAAATATTTATATATTATGACGTACTACTTTATTAAGTATTTTATTTTTCTCAGTAAAATTCTTCTGATTATGTAAGTCAGGACAATTTTTTGATCTCATTTTCTCTATTCTTTTGATGCCATGTTCGACTTCAAGTGTTAACAACGTTATTCCTTAATCTATTTTTGTTAATACTTTCAGATAGGAATTCTTACAATTTAATTGGACTGTTTATATTCTTACTTTTAAGTAGAATTCTCCCTTAAAAACTGTTTCGGTATTATTCAAGAATTTCAAGGCTCTTGCTTAACTTTTTGAGTAGTTATATTATTTGATATAAAGTTTACATATTTCCAATTCGCAGACAATAGTTTCTCTGTTATCTCTTCGGTTTTATTTGGTAAGAGATTCTGAAATTAATTCTTTCAGTTTTCGGAATTGGAGATCTGTGCATTTTTTACGAATAAATATGTTAAAACCATAATTCTGTTCAGGACTTTTCGGGAAAGCTTTAAGGCTTTAAACCCGCTTTTACCTCATTTTAGCAACTTTTATTCAAAATTATTCAGTTATTAATCTTGGAGTCATAATCGTGTTAAAAGCATTAATTTTCGATATGGATGGCGTTCTTGTGGACTCTATGCCCTTCCATGCAGCAGCCTGGAAAAAAGCTTTTCTTGATATGGGTATGGAAATCCAGGACAGGGACATTTATGCAATCGAAGGTTCAAATCCCAGGACCGGCCTTCCTCTGCTCATCCGAAAAGCCAGAAGAGAGCCAGACGCATATGACTTTGAAACTATCACCTCAATCTACAGGCAGGAGTTCAAAAGAATTTTTGAGCTAAAGGCTTTCGATGGAATGAAGGAGTGCCTTGAAGTGCTTAAAACACGTTTCCTCCTTTCAGTAGTATCGGGTTCGGACCGTTCTATTGTTTACGGTATCGTGGACCGGCTTTTTCCCGGAATATTCGACACTGTGGTCACAGGAGACGATATTACGAACTCAAAACCTCATCCTGACCCCTTTTTGAAAGCCGTTAAACTTCTAAAGGTCCGGCGGGAAGAATGTGTTATCATTGAAAACGCCATTCTGGGCGTAGAAGCTGCAAAAAAAGCCGAAATTTACTGCATAGGGGTCCCCACGTATGTGGAACCTTGGCAGCTTGACAGGGCAGATCTTGTGGTAGGCGATCACAAAAAACTAATGGAACATCTTCTAAGTCTTGAGCCTGCCCTCAGGTTCAGGATATGAAAAGTTTATTTTTCTTCTAAAATGAAATTTGTGGCCCCTGAGGGTCACAGTAACCTTATGGTTTCCAGGTTTGTGAGAGCGCGGGTCTCAATCTTCAGTTTTTTATAAATCGAACTTGCCAGGTCGATACAGGCTTTCTCATCTCCATGTTCCGTGAACACTCTTTCCGGACGGGGCTGCATTCTCTTGATATAGTCCATAAGCTGCCTCCTGTCTGAATGGCCTGAGAAACCGTCTACTACCTGAACTTCCATATTCATTTTCAGCATCTCAGTGTTCCCGTTCTTTCCTGTCATAGGGATTTCCTTCCATCCTTTCTGAATTCTGCGCCCTACAGTCCCATCGGCCTGGTACCCTACGAAAACAAGGGTATTGCGTGCTTCTCCGGCAAAGGCCTTGAAGTAATCCATAACCGGTCCTCCGTTCATCATACCTGAGGTCGAAAGAATCACACAGGGTTGAGGGTTCTGAATTATTTTCTGGCGCATCTCGTGGGAATCAACGGGTTTGAAGAATTCGGATAGGAAGGGATTCTGGCCTTTCTGGAAGATTAACTTCCTCAGGTCATTGTTCAGGTATTCGGGGTGTGTCGCATGGATTGCTGTAGCTTCCCAGATCATTCCGTCCAGGTAGACAGGGACTTCAGGAATCAAACCTTTTCTTATGGATTCCTCAAGCACTATCATAACTTCCTGGCTTCTACCAACAGCAAACGTCGGTACAAGAGCAATTCCTCCGCGCTCCAGGGTGTTCTTAATTACCATCTGCAGGTGCCTTTCAGCATCCTTAAGTGCAGGCTGGAATGCATTGGAATTTCCATAAGTGGCTTCGCTGATTACGGTTTCAACCCTTGGGAATTTATTTACCGCAGGATCAAAAAGCCTGGTTTTCTCATACTTGTGGTCTCCCGTAAAGACCACATTATGAAGCCCGTCTCCGATGTGGAAGTGGGAAATTGCCGAACCCAGAATATGGCCCGCGTTGTGGAAGGTTAATTTGATGTCAGGGGCAATATCCGTGACTTCCTCATAGTCCAGAGGAATCGTGTGTTTAAGGGTCTTCGATATCATTCCCGCCTCGTAGGGGATCTTCTTCCCTTCTTTTGCTGCCACATCGATATAGTCGAGCTGGAGTAGCACCATCAGGTCCCTTGTGGGAGGCGTGCAGTATACGGGTCCTTCATATCCATATTTGAAAAGCAGGGGAACAAGCCCCTGATGGTCCAGATGGGCATGAGTAACTATCACGGCATCAATCTGGTTTAAAGGAAAAACTTCAGGAACATACAGATAAGGAGTCATGTTCTCGTCTGAGCCAACGTTGACTCCGCAATCAATCAGGATTCTGGACTCGGGAGTCGAGAGCAGGAAACAGCTCCTTCCGACTTCTTTGCATCCCCCAAGCGATGTAACCCTTACCCACTGGTCTTTTGAAGTACACTCTTTGTGAATTTTCCTCCCCACGGATTTCAGGATTTCTTTTCTTTCCTTGAGATTGTTCCTCATAAATTCCCTGATATTTTTTACGGTGCGGGATTTGATAGGAGGAGTCCGAACAACTTTCGGAATCCAGCCGATTTGCTTTGTAATCTCTCGGAGAGTCGCTCCGTGCTTTCCTATCACAAGGCCCGGCTTTTCAGCTTCAATAATTACTTCTCCGGAATCTGGGTCAAAATAGTAGCTTGAGATTACGGATTCTTTTGGAACAACTTCTTCGATTATAGAAATAGAGTCTTCAGGAGTTGCAAGCACTCTCGGATCCGGGCGCATGGCGATCCGCGTCCTGAGTTCTTTTGCCAGGGTGCGAATTATATTCCCATCATCTGCGAATTTGCGGGGTTCTTCAGTGTATAGTACAAGTTGAGGCCCCTCAAATTCGACGTCAGTAATTGTAACTCCGTCGGGTAGATTTTTCTCAATTTTATGTTTGAGGTCTAATAGCACGTCTTCAATAGGCATTAAGAATCTTCCTGTTTGTCAAAAAATGAAAAAGTATGTGGATATTAAAAAAATAATAAGTTGAAAAAGATGTTAGTTTAACGTTAAATTAAAAAACCAACAATTTAAATTACTTAGTTTAATAAAGCCCTTCTGGATTTTATTTCTTCCGGGTCCAGCCTTGTGAATGCCTCCTTAGTAATTACCACTACATCGATATGTTCTCCTGATGCTGAATCCCTTTTAGTTGCATTGTGGATCGCCCGGATAGTAAGGTCAAGGCCTTCCTTTACAGTCATGTTTTCCTTATACTGGTCTTCAAGCACCCCATAAGCCATGGGAGACCCGGAACCTGTAGCTGAAATCCTTGTCTCTTCAATGCTTCCTCCGAGAGCGTCCAGTGAGTAAATAGCAGGCCCGTGTTTGTCAACTCCTCCTATAAGGAGCTGGACCATCATAGGATAGTAGCGGTTGGCATTTAAGAAATTTGACATTAAAGTTGCAATTCCTTTGATTGTCATGGATTCTTTCCTGCGCATCTTGTAAAGCTGCGATTCTACATTTACGAGCCGCACAAGTTGCTGGGCATCCCCCACCGAACCGGCAGTGGTCATTCCTACAAGGTCATCGATCTGGTAAACCTTCTTTGCAGTTTTACTTGCGATGAAATTCCCCATTGTGGCTCTCTGTTCGCTTGCGAGCACGATACCATCGGTACAAACTACTCCTACGGTAGTTGTGCCCTTTAGATATTTGTCATTATCCATAAACATACCCTCATAATAAGTTAAAAATGAGAAATGTCGCTAAAAAAAAATGTTTTAGTGAGGTAAGTATTTTTAACTTAAATCGCAGGATTTAGCAATCCATTATCTCATTATTAATATCGATATATATAAGTTTTCCCCCTTTATTTTTTCCTAAATGCATCTGCATTTAAATTTAAAGGAGGATTTGGTAAAATAACCTTTTCTTTTTCCTTTACAGGATATCCAGATTTTCTGATACCCCGAGAAACCCGGAATTTAACAGAAAAGCCCTTCGACTTCTTCAGCGAGTTTATTTACTCTCTGAATTACCTTTTCTGATACTTCTTTCTTACGCATGATTGCAGTTCTCTCATCTATTGTGATTCTGTTCGTTCCTTTGACAAGGTTATCTGCATGAGCAACTATTTTTTCCTCAAGGCTCCGTGGGAAATAATCGTCTTCAGGAAGCCCTAACTTTCTGGCTTCTTCTTTTGAGACTCCTGCACCTATATGTCTTTTTATTATTTCGGAAATCTCTGGCTCTATTCCTCTGGCTTTAGCTAGCCTGTACCCTTCTACCGCATGAGTGATTTCATGAGTTCGACATCTCCCAAAATCATGTAGAAGAGCTCCGACTTCGACCAGTTCCGGATTTACGTTATGTCCTGCTGCCTTTGCTTTATTTGCAATCTCAACTGCGAGAGAGGCAACTTCTTTACAGTGCTCAATCACATTAGGAGCGCATTCTGTTTCTTCAAGCAGCTTTATTGCTTCGGCTCGAGTGGTCAAGGCATGTCCCATTATATTGATGAATTCAGAGCATCCACGCGTTTTTTCAGAACTTCCACAAAGCGAGAATTGTCATAGTAGACCAGGTCTTCTCCGCACATGGGGCAGAGAAACTCGGTCTCTGTTGCTTCGTTAAATAGGAGGCGAACACAGCCCTGCGGGCATACGTAGAAAACGTTATTTTCTTCAAACTCGAGGCGGGTCCTGAGGTTTCTGATCAGTCTCTTCTTTTCCCTCATAAGCTGGTGCTCTATGTCTGAAAAGTTAAGATGCCAGAGATATGTCAACCATCCACTGTTTGAATCTCTCTCTCTGCGGCAGACTGCAAATTTATTTTCATAAAGTATGAAGAGATTTCTTCTTACAGTGTTCAGTAGAACCCCGCTCTTTGCTGCAACTTCCTCATCAGTAACCTCGCCTTCGGGCATTTCTTCTATCATTTTGAGCCCGTCTTCCCCTACAAGGCTCATGAGATATCCTCTAATTACCTTGTCATTTAAATCGACCAACGTGTTCACCTCAAATCCCTATATGAATTGCACATATCAGTATTAAGTTTATATTCCGTTTTCCGGAAGCTTTCTATAACTGGAAAAATTATCTTTTCAGCAACCTGAATTTTATACTTTTTCAACAGAGCTCAGGCATTCCCTTGGTTTCTTCGCTCTATTTTCAATAAAAGCCTTTATCCTATTTGCCCCTCTTTCAAGCGAAAGGACTGCCTCTTCTCTGGTAGAGGTACATGCGAACAGGGAAGTAAGAGGCCCATCAGGTTCTGCAACAGTTCCCTGGAAAGGAATGTCAGCGCCCTTTTCCCTGAGAATGAAGTCCATGAGCTTTCTGTCTATAAATAGCTCTCTATCCGAGTACATTACTCCCCTTGCAGCAAAACACTTCGCGTCAGGTTTTTCCGGAAGTTTTCCTCTAAAGCAGTCAGCATGGGCCTCAAAAAGGTTAATGCTCATCGCCTTCTCTACAGTATCAAGGCTTCCCTGGAACCTGGGATTTATCTCAAGTACTACAGGCCCTTTTTCCGAAACCAGGAAATCCACTCCATTTGAGCCTATGAGCTTGAATTCGAGCACCAGCTCTTCAGCAAAAGCTTCCATTTGCTCTGCCTGCTCGGTCCTGAAAGGAGTTACATTTCCGCAATAGGCAAAGGGCAGCCGCGAAAGCCAGGGTATTCCTATCAACTGTTCATTCACAGCAACCGGAAGAGCTTCATTCTTTGTAGAAAGCAGAGAGACGCTTGAAGGTGTTCCTTCCAGAAAGTCCTGTACGACGATTGTTTCTTCCGTAAATTCCGGATCCAGCCTGGATAGCTCATCGAGGATAGTTAAAAGCTCCTTTCTGCTCCTTGCCACCCGGTTGAAAATTCCCCCTCCTCCTGAGGCTGGCTTAACCATAACCGGATATTCGATTGCATCTAATTCTTCTGGAGAATAACAGCGTGGGTGAGGAATTCCAAGGGCTTCAAGCCTTTTTGAAAGGTACAGCTTGTTTGAAGCCTTCTGCATGGCGTCCGGACTGCTGGCAAGCACAGGACAGGAAAAACTCTTGTGATCAAGCATTTCCAACCCTGAGCCGGGAACAAGGGCATCAAACTCTATCCCGAATGCATTCATTTGAGCTTTTATCCGGGAAACATCGAGCTGATGCAGTTCCTTTACAGTCCTGTACTCTAGAAGAGCCGATGAGTATGAGCATTTCTGCAGGTCAAGATCACGGAAAGCGTCTATAGAGCAGACCGTATAGCCAGCTCTGCTTGCGGAGCAGGCAATGTTTCTTGTATTAAACCCGATTACAAGGATATTCTGCATATTTCCTCTTTATGGAGTTATCATCACTTTGCCCGCGGAATTTCGAAATGTGACAGAGCAAAGATTCCATAAGGGGTTTTCAGGACAGGGATTTCGCTTCCTGCTTCAGCATTAAATGACATCGGTTTTTTTATGGCAACGGTTTCATAGGTTTCAGGGTCGAGTACCAGGATTGCGTTTTCCTCTATTGAAACCAGCACTGTCAGAACAGCATCCCCTATATTGGCCACTTTCTCTGCACCTTTCAATTCCTCAGGAGTTGAGATGAATCTGGAGCCATCCTCAAGAGAAATCCCATTGACTTTTTTTCCTGAACTCTTGATCTGAATAACCTTTTCTCTAAATCTTATCACATCTCCCGGCCTGAACTCTGGAAGGCGTATGGCAAAAGTAATCCTGTACAGATTTTTTCCGTCTTTCATCCCTACAAGGGTAGGAGATTCGGAAAAGCTGCCCCCCAGTTCGGAGGTGATTAACCTGCAGACCTGCCTGCTGGCGTTCATGGAACCCATGTAAAGGTCGATTCCTTCCTTCTGTTCCTGGGCATCGCTTATAAATGCGAGGCGGTCTCCTTTTTTCCTCATGCTCTCCATGGCTTCCCTGGCAATGGTAGAGCAGCGCCTTTTCTCCTCTTCAGTAGGGAACCTGCCTGCTGCCCTTATCTGGATAATAGCTTCAAAATACCCCCCTGACTCCCTGCTGCACATATCGCAGGCTGTCCGCTGAATCCTTACTTCGGTCTCAGCTTCTGCATGGACAGTTTCTTCTCTGACCACTGCATCGACCTCTGCTCTCACCATATATATGTAGGGAGTAATCTCCCTGGGCTCGAGATAGACCTCCACGTCCCCGGCTTCACTGTGGATGAAGAGGACATTTTCTACGGCTTTTAGCATCACATCTTCGACACTACCAACATCTTCCCACCGGCTTCTATGAAAGTGTGCTCCGCAATTTGAACATATTCTTACATGGAGGACAAGGGGCAGTTCGATGAGTTTGAAGGTTTCAAAAAAGCAGTCCCTGCAAACGGAGTCTAAGAGTTTATCGCATTCTCTGCCGCATCTTGGACATGTGATAGAATTCATCTGTAATCCTTACTGATAGTCTTCTTGGAGTAGTGAATTTTTAAAATTATCAAGAAGTAAAACTCCTGCAGTATAAACTTGAGCAGTTCACCTGTTAAGTACGCTCATGCTATTTAAAAATAGCTTGATTTACTACTTTTATCTATGAGTATCCAAGCTCCCCTGATTTTCTGAATGTAAAATCAACAAAAAGATATATGCCAATTACAAATGGATTTTTAAAAATATATAGTTTAGGCGTCTGTTAAATGAGTATTTGCCTTATATAAATATTTCCCGCCTTAATTGCGCCTCACCCGAATTCAGTTAAACTGAGAGACCGGTAGCATAAAACTTCAAAATGTTTAATTCAGATATTTATGCCAAAATGTGAGAAAACAGGCTTCTTGAAATGTCTTATTTTTCAGAAAAGTTCTCAATTATTTAAGAAAAAGAGACTGGAATCATAATTTAAAAAAGAAAAAAGTTCCGTGTCAGAAAGACACGGATATTTCAGGTTTTAATTCACATTTGGACTTATTTTTTGGGTGGCCAATTCTTCTCGATCCAGCCTGGGATACGGCCGGAGTCCATTGGTCCTACCATGACTTTTGCACCAAGTGTATCTTCGAGGTCACCCTGCAGACGGGCTGAGAGACCTGGAATGATAAGGGTATTGTGGTTTGTGTCCGTCTTGAGGTCGAAACCAGCCTTTTCAAAGGCGTCCTTTACCTTGGCAGAATTCAGCTGACCACCGGCAGCAGCAGCTTCCACACCAATACCATCGGTGTCAACTGCAAGCAGCCAGCATACGATGCCATTTGCTGAGATATCGCTTTCTACCGTGTAGTAGGTAAGGGCGAAGTTGGTGGTGAAGAATACCGGAGAGTCTTTGTCCGGGGCTCCAACCTTGTACATACCTCCATCCACGGAGACAGGAGTCCTCGGGTCGGTGTAGATGGTCTCTGCCAAGTGCACTTCAGGCAGGACGGCATATGGTTCCATGCTGTGGAGGATCATGATGTCGCCGTATCTGATAGTGAAGACTGAGGCCATAACGGTTTCCCAGTAGGAGGCACTGACAGGGTCTGCAATTCCTGCCATCCAGGCTGTGAGCGGGAGAGCCATGATCGGGTATGCAATCTCGGTGTCGCCCATAATGCCTGCTCTCCTGATTTTCAGGAAGTTGGTGAAGGTGTCCTTCAGGCCTTTTCCGGTTGGGTAGGTTCCAGGGTCAAGCACAATGTCCTTGATGCCTGCTTCTGCGAAAGTCTTTGCAAGGGTTTTGAGAGCATCGAGGTCGTTGAAGGCTGAAACTACAACAGGCACCTTATACTCAAGGGCAAGTTCTCCTACTTCTTTCCAGTTGTCCTTGTTTGCAGCGTAGAGAAGCGGGTTCTTATCCTTAGCTACTTCAAGTCCTGCTTTAAGGACTGCAGGATTGAAGGAACAGAAGATCATAGGCAAACCTACTTCGGCTACCTTTTTGACTGCAGCAGCGAACTTTGCCGGGTCGTTGGAAGCGGCCCTGATTGCCACACCGTCGATGAGCAGGTTTCGTCCCACATAGAACTTTTTGAAGTCAGCGATCTTCTTGACCCTCTCAATAAGAGCAGCTTCTTCCATGCTGTCTGAAACATCGAAGAACATCTTTGTCTTATTGAAGAAGGTGAGCTTGTGGCGGTACAGGACATCGTCTCCACCGATGTTTGCTGCCCTTTCTCCTACTCCTATGGTAACCTGACGGATCTCAGGGGCAAGGAGCCTATCAAGTTCTGCAAGCTTCTTTGCGTACTTCTTCTCCTTGACCAGCGGGGGACAATTTTCAGTCTTTCCAGACCTGTCGATTAGCTTGGAAGCAAATGCCATACATGTAGGTTCACCACATTCCCCACAGTTGGTTTGGGGCAGGTACTTGTAGGCTTCTAATGGGCTGTTTATTTTCATGTTTTACACCTCCTTTCCGATCCAGTTGGCAATGTCAACAGGTTCTGCCTCAACTAAACCAAAGAGGGACTGGGTTATATGTTTCAGAACAGCTACCGAGGTCGGGTGCATCATCATGAAGAGATCGTTTCCTGCAATGGCAAGAGACAGACCTGTGACGATTTCCCAGATAGGTCCTCTGTATTCTCTCGGACCCCAGTCAGAGTCCTGTCCCAATGGGGAGCTAACCATCCAGGATTCACGGGCACCCCATGCATTGGTGGTACCTGAGGACATCGGGAAGGTCAGTTCTTCATCACCCATAAGGGCTGCAAGGCGGATACGCTCCATGTTGGTGTAAGCGTAGTCGAGACCATACCCGAGGGCGGCAGTGGTTGGGTCCATGATGATTCTATCTCTGGGTACATTGCACTGCTTCATGAGTTTCCTGTTAAGTTCCTTCTGGGCATTCATGTCCAGCTGGGTCCAGGAAAGCACGTCGTGGTCGTATTTTAATGCGGCTTCTGCAATCTTGGAGTAATCCAGGTTCAGGCTGGCAGATGCCAGGAGGCAGCGCTCGCCTTCCGAAACTTCTGCTGCTTTTGCAAGAACTTCGGGGTCTTTCTGTGGGTTACCGGAACCGCCTATTGCGATTGGCACGTCTACAGCCTGCAGAACTTCTTCTACGGTCTTGGCTGCGTCCTTGGCCGATGTGTCCTTGACAAGCGGGTCGGTTGAAATCAGGTGAATGGTAATCATGTCAGCGTTGAACTTGTCAACGTTCTTCTTTGCCCATTCGCCAGGGCTGTCCATGACTTCATCGTAGTTCTCTTTGACAGATTTTGCAAGCCCGATACGCATGTCGAATACATCAATAGTGACCTGATTCCTGTGTGGCATCGGAGCGTCAAAGTAGAATGGAAGGGCTTTTTCGCCACCAAGCATGACCTGCTTGCCACGGGTTCCACCGTCTGCAGAGGTATTGCCTATTGGGACTTCCTGGATCTGAGTAGTCCATTCTGCGATGTTTGCAACATCGAACTTGGCAGGAATGAGATCTTTAAGTTTCGGGGCTGCAAGAGCAGGGGAAATTGCAGAAGCTGCAGGAGCACTAGCTGCTGGGGCACCCATGCCTACAGGGTAGCCAAACATGCCAGCAAGTCTTCCGAAGTGCTGTGCAAGTACTGCACTCTCCTGTCCGAGGATAGCAGCAAGCATCGGGTCAAAGCCACCTCCGAGTCCACTGAGATCAATCTCAATATCCCCTTCTATAGTTACACCTTCAAGGGACAATACGTCCATGCCCTTAAACATGTCTGTCATTTCTGATAACTTAACTTTCTTTGCCATGTAAACCTCACCTTTTCGTAAGTTTTCCGTTTTGATGAGTGACTGCATAAATAAAGATATAATGCAAATTTTACTTCCAGCTTCTTCCTTTATATGGAAAGAACGATTGGAGCAGAAGTAAACCCTGCTCCGTTACTTCGCATTATTTTGAATGTCGTTTCAAACCCTGAAAATGGGCAACGGGGTCCTTTTCTCTTTTCCGGCACGGTTTTCTGCAATATTACAGTTTCAAAAAAAACCGGGATTAGAATCCCAGTTTTTGTATAATATTTTCGATTTCTACTGCAGCAACCGAGTCATCCTGGATTTCAAAGAGAGGTATGCCTTTTATATCCATTTCCTCGATTTTTGGGTCTAGCGGGATCATACCTATCATGTTCAGTTTCAGATCCTCGGCCAGTTTGACAAGCTTTTCGCGGTTAGCATCTGTAACCTTGTTTGCAATAACGTGAATTCTACCAACATTTGAGCCCAGTTCATCCACAAGTTCATGAATTCTTTCAGCCGTCCTAAATCCCCTTCGAGAGGCGTCTGTTACGACAATAAGGTCATCTATGTCCCGGATAATTTTCCGGCTGAAATGCTCAAGCCCGGCCTCTGCATCAATGATAACTACATCGTAATTCACGATCAGTTTATCCATTATACCCCGGAGGAGGTTGTTTACATAACAGTAACAGCCTGAACCTTCGGGTCGGCCCATGACCAGGAGATCGTAACCCGGCATTTCTTCAATGATCTCATAAACCTTGCTTTTGAGTACCGACTCTTTATTCATATCGGGATTATCAGGCCTGGGTTTGGTGATCTCAGCCTGTAAAAACTCCTTTGCATCCCCGATTGTTTTTACGTTCTCACAGCCAAGGGTCTCAGGTAGGTTAGTGTCTGCATCTGCATCAACTGCCAGTAAAAATTTACCTTTTTTGGAAAGGGAGCGGATCAGAAGAGCCGCTACCGCTGTTTTGCCAGTTCCACCTTTTCCCGTTATTGCAATTACCTTTGTCACAGAATACCCCATTGGATTGTTTTTCGTCTTAAGCGATTACCTGTCGTCACTTAATTAATTTTATTCTTTCTTCTCGCTGATGACCATTCTCTCAATGGATATCTTTGCCTTCTTGAAGGTGATTTTTATTCCACCAGCTTTACCAGCAGACATCATTGGCATTGAAGCCATTGCAGGCATCTGGAAGCCGGCTGCAGGCATCATCATTGGAGCTGCAGCGGCAGCTACTGCCTCTTCCTCTTCCTCTTCCTCTTCCTCTTCTTCCTCTTCTTCTTCCGCAGCTGCCCAGCTGGCAACAATCGGGTGGTTCTTGTCCTGGAGGAAGGCTTTCAGAGATTGGATGTCTGTAGCATCATTCTCGGTTGCGATCTTGTCTATGAGGTCTGCAGGAATGGTCTCTGCAATCTTTTCCTTGAGCATAGAGGGAAGCCAGACAACTCTGTTCCAGCCGCCATCAGCCTGGATAAACTTAGGGGAATAGAAGTAGGCGACACCGATACCGAGGAAACCTACGATCTGCTTTCCACCGCCTGTCTGACCGGCCATAGTGGAGAAACCAATGCCGTTCGGGGCCATTCCCTGGTATTCTCTGTTAACCCAGCCGATACCGTCAACTTCAGGGATGTAAAACCCGACTACTTCAAAGCAGCCACAGGATGTGTGTGGGGAGTCGAAGAAGGAGTGGAGTTTTATTTTGTTAAATTCGCCACTTGAAAGCTTCACGGCAATATCGTTGACACCGGAGTATTCACCGGTACTGGCATCGAGAAGATCACCTTTTTCAATTGCGAACTGCGGGCCTTCTGGGTCTACTTTTGCGGCTGCGCGGCCATCGAACCAGTTGATTGCGCCACAAAGGGAAACTCTGTCAGGGGAAACTACACAAACATTGGTCGGAGCAAAGGACTGGCAGAGAGTACATCCGTAGAAGACATCAACATCCTCATCGCGGAGGTCTTTTGTCCTGGCGTCTCTTGCCTTGAAAATTTCCTTTGCAGTCTCGAGTTGTTTCTCAACTTCAGCCTTGTCGGTGTAGAAAGTCACCTGCATCTTCTCGATAAAGGGAAGTTCTGTCTTGAAGAGCATCATGACGGCTTTTCCGAAGGGCTCGAAGGAGTCCATCTTTGCAGCGGTGTCCTTAGAAACTCTCATCCAGACATCATACCTCTGGTTCAGGTGCATAATGCCCTGGCAGTAGTTGATGAAGTCGTGGACACGCCTTTCGACTACAGACTCGAGGTCAGCCTCTACGAGTTCTCCGCCGATATTGAAGATCATTGCCCATGGATAGGTCTTGCCCTCTTCCATATCTTTGAGGTCGGGACCGACAATTGTAACCTTGTCATCTTCAATTGCATCCATATCTGCTGCTCTGACGAGCTCGAGACCGAGGGATTTCGGGCCACCGAGTTCTACGAACATTCCTTCCTTTCTTACTCTTTCTCCTTCAAACATTGGGGAAATCTCGAATGGGAATTCTGCCATTGTGTTTTCGCCTCCTAAGTCAAATTTATAAAAGGTCAATTATTTCGTCCAGTGCAGCAATGTGATCTTCCCTGCTAAGGTTTCCGAAAGACATTGTTGCGTTCTGGATGTAATTTTTGTCTATTGAGATTGATTTTATGTCACTGAAGTTCTTAGTTGCAGACAGTACCTGGTTGATATAATACTTGATGTGGCCCAGGAGAATGATTGTGTCATAGTTCCCGTTGCCATCAAGTCCTGGCCAGTTAGGGTCTGTCAGGTAAAAGCCAAGTTGATGCAGGTTGATGTACTTGGCATTAGCATCCTTACCCACAAAACCAGGCATTGAGCTACCTGTTGCTGCTATCGGGATGTTTTTTGCCTTTGCAATCTTCACTGCGCGGTCCAGAACCTCGGGGTTGAGGACTCCGGTTCCTACCACTAAAAGAGGTCTCTTTGCCTTTGAAATAAGCTTGGCAGCAACTTCCGTGGTGATAGCTCTTGAGGTCTTTACACCGTAGGTGGTAAACAACTTTGTATTCTTGGTAGTGTCAACCATCTTCAGGCCTCCTTGCAAAGTCTCTTGAGATTAGTCGGCTGTGCAGACACGTCGAACTTAATCTTCGGGCCGGAAATGATCTTCTTCTTCTTCCAGTCAATTTCCCAACCATGCTCAGCTTCAAGCATCTTCAGGAGCATTTCACGCTTGGCGAGTGGGAGATCAGCTTCATTCCTGACAAACTTCCACCAGTCGTCGGGTAGGACGCCAAGGTACTTTTCACTGAGTTCCAACCAGTGGGTCAACTTAATGGATCTGCCCATGCTGTTGTCGGACACGCGGATACAGTTCTTTGCCATCATTACACAGGCTTCCTGCCAGGTTTCTGCAGTGGTAATGAGGAATTCTGGAGATGGCGGGATTGCCATTTCGGAACCGTTTCTGCTGTCGTAAAGTTTCCATTTGCTCTCATCGTAGGTCTTTGCGATCAGGGCTCTCCTGTACTTACCACTTTGGGGGCCGAGCACTGCCGGGATACCATACATGTTACATCCGGTACCTATAGCAGCTGCCTTCTGTGAGTATGCGCCCCATGCAAGGCCTACTGCGCCGATACGGTTGAGTGTGTAGTCTGCAATCTCGGCAAGGTTACCTGAAAGGTTTCTGCCTGCAAAGATTCCAGCGACCTTATGGCATGTACCCGAAATGTGGGCGTTTGAGACGCATGATCCGGTGTTAAGGATGTTACCTCTCTCGAATCTGCCAGGGTACCTCTCATAGAGAGTCTTGCCGTCAGCGTCTTTATACATACCGATGTCCATTGCAGAACATCCGGACACTGCAATGATGTAGTTCCTGTTAAGGAATTCCTCTGCGATGTTGTAAACATCCTTGGAGCCTGCAGGATAGTTGGCACATCCGATAATTGCGATAACACCCGGGGTGGTACCCATAACCAGGTTCAGACCTTCTGCCCTTATCTCGGCATCGCTTACCTGACCTCTTCCTGCTCTTACAAGGCCCTTCTCTTCTGCAATGACCTTCTGGGCAGCCTTCTCAATGAGGTTCAGGATAGGTATCTCTTTGTTGCAGACCTGTTCACACCTGCGACAGCCTATACAAAGGTCATGCAGTTCTTCCAGAGCAGAGTAGTCTCCTCCTTTAGCCACTGCAATTGCTGCCGGGATTTCCAGTTCTTCTGGGCATGCCAGTTCACATTCTCCACATTCCACACACTTGGAGACGAGAGCTATCATTTCCTCATCGGTGGGGATGGCTGAGATTCCTTCACGGAGTGGAGCCATTTCCATGGCAAGTCTGGGTACGAGCTCTCCGAGCTTTTCGTAGTCCAGCATTACACAACCCGGAATCTTTCCGGTTTTGAGGTCCTCAATGATTGCATCAACATCATCATTGGTCCTGTCAGGCAGACCATACATGATTTTTTCATTGGATGCGATGACCGGGATCTTAAGTTTCTGTCCTTCCTGGACAAGGTCAGCCCTTACACACTGTTCGTCAAGAACGATTACATCAGGAATTCCAGAGCGTACGATCTTCAGTTCCTTTGATATGGTACCGACAATCTTTGCATAGGGGGCTTTCCTGTCTTCTCTCTTGTACCTTGTCATATCGAATGCGGTACAGCAGAGACCTCCGATTTCCATCTTGTCAGTCAGATCATGGTCTTCCATATAGTCCATGATGTAGGTGACACCGGCAACGTTGTGCCCGATTGCAATGATAACTGGCTTTGTGGTATCAATCGTTCCCATACCGGTTTCAACAAGTGGAGCTTCTGGGTCGGATTTCGGGAAGCCAAGTGCAGTAACCTGGGCGATATCGGAAACTTCCATGCCGACATGGTCAAGATACCCTGCCATCATTGACTTATTATCGTAGTCAATTGCCGCTCCTTCCTGTCCTGCGTGTATGGTTGCAAGCAGCTGGCCGAGCTCTTCTTCCACATATTCCATTACGGGTTTGAGGTCGCCGAGGGTCTTTGGCTGCAGGCCTGTGACAAGCTGAATGTTAGGGGCAATGACATTTGAAGCACCCATGTTAATCGGCATATCTTCCCCGAAGAGGTCGATAATGTGATTGAGCAGGTGGCGGCCGTGGGCACTGTGACACGCACAGCCCGTGATGCAGCGCAGGAAGAACTCTCTTGCAGCCTGACCTTTCATGTCAATACCGCAGGCACCTCTCTTGTTTCCTTCCAGGTTACACGGTCCGAAAGTACAGTAGCAGCACTGGTCACACATGGGGGTGTAAACAGGCTCGTAACGATCGAACAGTGTAAAACTCCAGTCCCTTAATGTAGCGATTGAGGGGAAGGGGGTCGGACCCATCGGGCCAAGTTCTTCTTTTACTTCTTTAGCAGCCTCCTTTGCTGCCCCTACAATATTATTAATAGTGATCTGGACAGACTCCAGATCTTCTATAGAAAAACTCCCGGTAGTTAGTTTGCTCATTTGAGCTTTTCCTCCTAAATTTGTTTAAAGTTAACTTCGTCAAGACGATTGTGATTTTTATAATGTATGGCATATTCTTCATGATTATACATTATATATTTTGCCGTCTGCTGTAAAGTTACAACCGTTTAAGACTTTTTGGTAAAACGTTTATAATCTATTTTTTCAAATACTAAACGCCATGCTAAACGTCATACCAATATTTTTTCAAATAGAACCGTTTTTATAGGGGCTATCTCCCTGCAAAAGTCGTTTTTAGGGCCTTATTTTCTCTTCTATATCCTTTTTTACGCCCTATTTCTCAAAAAAACCGTTTTTACCAACGATTGAGACCTTAATCTTGAGCAGAGGTCGCTACCGATGGATAATGAACACTAATTAAATGTCTAAATGTACCAAATCTATATAACATTTTCTAATTTGTAACACGCTATTTCGAGAGGGGTAAAATGGGAATATTTGAAATCGGCCTACTTCAACAATTTTTTGGAATTCATTGTGCAAAGAACAGATTAGTGTCTCAAGATGCTGTTTTTTGAGTGTAATATTTTACAGTACCAGTACTTTCTTTCCAAGTAATATTAATTGTTATTAATTATACGTTTTTTTCATTTTCAAAGCAAAAAATTCTGTAAATATTTGTTACTGACTGATGTACGGATCCTTCCACAAAACTTCTATTTCAGTGAATATATTATTTACAAATCTATTCTTTATCTTTTATATTTTCTTTTCTAATAAATAAATCACAAATTATTTATATCTTTAATATATTCGGGTAAGTTTACATAGTAAACGCTGTAAACCGTTTTCGTATTTTTTTTAAGAAATATCAAACAGTTATTTCTTCATTTGAATATTAGTTATTATATTTTTCAATTTTTATAATGCCCATTTAAATTGAAAAAGCATTGAATTTTCTCTTGAACATATTAATAGTATTCTCATCAAGAGTCGTTTTTGATCAATATCACGGATAAGACTTAGAGCCTATCCGAAAAGTCATTAACGCATGTTGAAAAGTTACGATAGGCCTATAATATCGGCATCCTTTCCGGTTGTACATATTGTCAATTGTAAAAGTTACAGTAGGTAACAACACTTTTCGGATAGGCTCTTAATCCGGAATGAACAAAAATTGATTTATTCAAAGAGAGACTTCTGGAAACAGAATATATGTAATTAAGGTAAATTCTAAACCAGAGTATCTGGAAATTTATTTACTGATCTTTGAAACAGTGGCTTATATCATGAGTCTATCCCAAAATTTAATATTAATTTCTTCAATCTTACGTTTTGAATAATCAATCAAGTTTCTGATTAGAGAAAATGACCCTTAAATCTGTTAATGGTAAGATAAAAATGAGTTTTAGGATAAGTCCACAAGATATTCAATTTGACTTTATGATCGGTTAACCTTTTTAACAGTTGTATATTAACTTATATTCGGGAAAAGCTCATTTTTCTGGATAATATTCCCTGTTCCGGAACGAACTGGTAAAGACCAATTGCAGGAGAATTCAGGTCTATCCCGACGTTATATCAGTCTCAGTGCTTATAATTAGCAACTTTACTTCACTAACTGCAATTCATATATATTTCAAGTGTTCAGTCAGTTATTTTAACCTCAAATACAGTTATACGCAGGTTAAAAGGATTCAAATGTGTACAATGTATTTTGTTATGTGCAACTTTTGTACTCGAACATTATAAATAACGACTTATTGGGTACATATACGCTGAAGGCCAAACCATTGATATTGCTATGTGTTAACATCACTTTAATCTGGTTTGCAGGTGTGTTCTAATTGCCTCAATATTCAGGTAGTTTTATCCTAATTGAACTGGAGAGTAATTGGAAACATGTTTGACCTTAACTCATCTTATATCTTTGGGGGCGGAACAGGTGGCAGATAAAGGTTCTATTTTCACAAGCCCGTCGATAGTGATCATTATCCTCTGCACACTTTCACTTTTTATGGAAACAGTTCCCGGCATAGGGTCTATCTATATAAACATTTTTCAGTTTGATCCTCATTCCCTTTTTACAAGGCCATGGACGCTTATCACATACATCTTTCTGCACACCGGTTTATGGCATCTTTTCTTCAATATGGTCGTCCTGTACTTCTTCGGGACTGCACTTGAGAGTAGGGCCGGGAACAAACAGCTTCTGGCAATTTTTTTCACCGCCGGAATTCTATCAGCAATAGGATATACTTTTTTAAGCCGGCCGATTTTCGATATCTCACCTGGCCCGATGATTGGCGCAAGCGGAGCGATCTACGGGGTCTTTGCAGCCCTTACAATGCTTGAGCCGGATCTCCGCGTTTATGTATACTTTATTCCAATGAGGCTAAAACATGCTCTCGTGCTTTTTGCTCTCTTTGATTTTCTTATGGTTAATTCGTCGGACATGATAGCCCATACAGCCCACCTTAGCGGGCTCTTTGTCGGACTCTATATGGGTCTTCGCATAAAGAATCTCCAGGAGAAAAATATCAAATCCAGGTACATCGGCAGGTGGTAAATCTGGAAGGGGAGAACCTTCTACAAAATACCTATTATTATCCAAGACCCGAGCCCGGAGAGAGAATCCCTATTCAGGTCTTAAATTTCAGGAAATTATTTGCAGCATGGTTTCCGGGGTTGAAAAAGACACTCTACTTTGAAAAATTGCCTGAAAACGAGAACCTGAAAAGGGTAAGGAAAATTATTCTTATTCAGGTCTACGACTGGCATGCGGGCAGGGAAGGACTAATAGAGCTTAATGACTTTGAATTTGAACAATTTATGGGAATCTATGAATCTTTCCTGCAAAATCTCGGAGAAATCCAATATATTAGGCGCAAAAAAGGACGGAAGACGGAAAATATCTTTGAACTCGAGGAATCTTCATATGTTGTCCGGGAAGTGAAAAAAGGGCCCTTTTCCGATAAATTATAATTGTATAAATCATATATTATGTTTTATATATTGGGATTTTTATCCTACCGGATATTTTTTCGTTCTCTTCGCATAAAGAATCTCCGGTTTTTCAGGCCAGCCTTTTACATAAGGAGAAAGTTGCAAACTGTAATTGCCTGAATATGCAAATCTTTTACTACAGAAAAGCAGATATTAGATATCATCGGATTGTTACTTAAATTGCGGTATCAGGACTTAAATCTCAGTAATCTGAAACTGCAAACTTTGAAAATGCTGCCGACTGACAGCTGAAGCATAGACTCTGCATCGGTAGATTGGAGGGCTGCTGGAAAGTCCCTTCCCTCCTGAAGAATGCTGCATGGTCATGCGGCGCATGAAAATATATAAGAGTGCAGGCTCCGTGAACTGCAAGATCACAGAGGACATTGATGATGAAACCTGTAAAAAGCGGAATTGACTCCATCTCCAAATACCTCCGCTCGAAAAAAGAAGTTGGCAGGAGGAAAATAGGGCTTCTAGTGGATGGTCCGAACATCCTCCGAAAAGAATTTGATGTAAATCTGGAGGAGATAAGGGATGTCTTGAAGGACTACGGAAATATCAAGATCGGGCGCGTTTTTCTCAACCAGTACGCTTCTGATAAGCTAGTGGAAGCCATCGAAAATCATGGGCTTGAGCCCATAATCTGTTCAAGCGATGTTGATGTGCGCCTAGCGGTAGAGGGTATGGAGCTGGTATATAACCCTAACATTGACACCCTTGCAATCGTGACCAGGGATGCGGACTTCAAGCCGCTTCTGAACAAAGCAAATGAACATGGCAAAGAGACTATTATCTTCGGAGTTGAGCCTGGTTTCTCCACAGCACTCAAGAATTCCGCAGACTATGTTATTCTTCTGAAAAAGGACCGGATGAGCAGTTACGATGAGCCCGACGGAGCAGGAACCGGTGAAAGAAAAATTGATGTATCGGAATATCAGGACAGCATGTGTGAAGAATCCATTGAAAAAACCTGATTTACTGCCCTTTTATGATATTCCTTTCCCACTTTTTTAAGGATAATCAACATCTACGCCCAAGATCTCTTTTTCTCCTGCAAAAATGTCCCGTGCTATCTCGGCACAGCCTATTGCAGCATGCCACTTCCCGAGACACAGGCATTCCTGCCCCACATGTGCATGGATTTTTTTCTGCACATATTCTACTTCGCCCACCGAGCCCGCGAGAAATATCTCTCCGGTTATCCCATAATCTTTGAGAAGGAGCTGCATTGAAGCTATTTCCATAGCTGCAAACAGGGCGATAGTATCCAGAGCAAGTAGAGCCGGCTTTTCTCCTTTTCTGGCTGCACTGAGTAATTCTTCCCTATCTTTATATAGGGTCATTTTCAGAGC
Source organism: Methanosarcina baikalica (assembly GCF_031461075.1). NCBI lineage: Archaea > Methanobacteriati > Methanobacteriota > Methanomicrobia > Methanosarcinales > Methanosarcinaceae > Methanosarcina > Methanosarcina baikalica. The sequence continues at coordinate 75,308 of NZ_JAVKPK010000003.1, forward strand.
CCCTGCCTCTATAAAAGCCTGGTTTGCTGTCAGGTGTCCATTGTCCACATCTCTGATAGCTTGCAGGTCAAGAGGGCCATGGTGAACGCCCGGGGCAAATATGCAAGCATCGATTGCACCAATTACCTTTCCGTCAGCAACAGCAAGGGTAACAGTATTTGAACTTATATCGGAAACCACGAAATCCTTATAGCCAAGGCACAGGATGTGGTAAGCAATTCCCAGCTTTTCCGGGCTTGTAAGGTGGGAGAACACCTTCATTCTGGAATCCACTTTGCTTTCCATATGAAGGCCCGGGATTACTATCGCAGGAATCCCAGAGTATCGGATAGCGTCGAAAACTCTTGTGCCTCCGCCTGTCTTTTTTCCAGCTCCTTCAATGCTTTTGAGCCCCCTTCCTTCCAGGTTCCTTATATCTTTTATTGTAGAGAAGCCATCCCCCATTGAGTATGTCAGCGCAACCAGATCAATTGTTTCACGCCGGACCCCGAATTTCTCTTCAATAGATGCCAGGATCTCTTTTTCTGACATGGCAGCTGCTTCAGCCCTTCCAAGCTCAAAGGTAAGGACACTGTCCTCTTTCATCAGAGCAAAACGCATTGCAGTTGTTCCATGGTCAATCCCTATAAATGTCAATTAATTGTCTCTCCTTTAACGCCTCAGAGGGCAGTTCTTAATATCTCATTCAGCTCGTTCATAATTCTGTCTCCCTCTTCAGCGGTCCCAACTGTCGTCACCAGTCTGACTTCCTGGAAACTCCTTCCTTCAGAGAGTAATAGCCTCAAGTTTCCTCTCGCATCCGCACGTAGCACCTTTCCGGTCAGACTTCCTCCTGCAATGCCTTTTACAGAAATCACGGAGGGTATTACCTTTTTTACCTCAGGATGCTGGCTTATCAGTTTTACTAGCTTTTTTCCAGCCCTTCCCCCGATAACTGTCGTATGGACTCCACCAAGCTTATTTTTTGGGGAGCTTTGTGCTTTTTCCTCTAAGTTACTTTTATTTTCCGCCATTTTAGTCAAACCGGTAACTATTCTTCTGGCAACTTTTCCTTTCTTTTATTTATTCCTTTTTATATTTGTTATGTTTATCTATTCATCCTGTTAGAATCTCCGGGAAGTCTTCCCCTCTATAAGATCTCTTATGGAATTTTGCCCTAAGACCAGAAGCTGTAAAAAAGCCGTTCCAGAATACCGAAAACACATATATGTGCCGAATTCTGGACCATTTTCTTGTTTTTCGTGCAATATTGCCTTCTTTTCGGAAAACCCGGTTTTCCATTAAAATCAGATCTTTTCAAGCTCTTTCATGCCGATGAGCTTGATATTATCCTCTTCAAGCGTTTTCACTGCTTTTTCAATTTCGTTAACCCTGACTATTAAAAGGGCTTTCTGGTCTCTGGTGACAAAAGCATATGCATAATCAAGGTTGATCTTAGCTTTTTCAAACACTTCCGCAATACGGGACATGCTACCAGGGACATCCTCCATTTCAATTCCCAAAACGCTGGTTTCGGAAACAGTAAACCCTGCATCATGGAGTACGCTGTGAGCATAGTCGGACTTATCCACAACCATGCGGATTATCCCGAAGTCTCCTGATTCGGCAATGGTAAATGCCCTTATGTTTATGCCAGCACTTTTTAGTTTATTTGCAACGTTTGCAAGTCTGCCAGGCTTATTTTCCGCAAAAAGGGAAATCTGCTTTATTATTTTATCTTCAATTCCAGAACCCATATCCTTACATCTCTTGTTCTTTTTCCTATTTTCTTTTATTTTCCTTTTTTAATCTTTTTACTCAGAATATAATAAGTTTCTATGTATATTTTAAGCTTACAGGTATAAGCTTACCATTATATCGAGATCCGGTTCTAAGAAAAATTTAAAAGAGATCAGAGCCAAAAAAAGAAAACCTACAGGACAATAGCATTCTGCAGGTTTTGGTATTTCTATTATCAGGGTCTTCAAATCTTCCGATTATCGATGACTTTCTTTGATTTTCCTTCTGAACGGGGTAGGGAGCCGTGTTCCACCAGCTCCACTTCGACTGCAAGGCTCAGTACGCTTTTCAGAGCGCCTGAAATTTTCTTTTTAAGCGCCATCATATCTGACATTTTGTCGCTGAAAGCAGACTCATGCATCTCTATCTGGACTTTGATGGAGTCAAGAGGCCCAATCCTGTCTACAATAATCATGAAATGGTTCCCGACTTCAGGGATTTTCATAAGGACCGATTCGATCTGTCCAGGGAATACATTTATACCGCGCACGATAATCATGTCATCCGAACGCCCGCTGATGCGTGTAATCCTGGGGTGGGTTCTCCCGCACCTGCAGGGTTCCGAAAGCTTTCTTGTAAGGTCCCTAACCCTGTAACGAATAAGCGGTAGGGCTTCTTTAGTAAGAGTTGTGATTACGAGTTCGCCACTCTCTCCGTCAGGAACAGGCTCTCCTGTTTCGGGGTCCAGGATTTCCACCAGGAATTTGTCTGCCCAGATATGGATCCCACACTGCTCAGAGCATTCGGTAAACAGCGGGCCGCTCATTTCCGAAGTCCCGTAAATGTCGTAGGCTTTAATTCCTGATTCGTCTTCTATTCTTGTCTTGAGTTCCTCAGACCAGGGTTCGGCCCCGAAAAAACCCTTTTTTAATTTCGTTTCGTCCCTGATGCTGATACCTTCTTTTCTTGCGGTCTCGATCATATAAAGGAAGTAAGAAGGCGTGCAGGCTATGGCAGTAGTGCCAAGGTCTTTCATCAGTTCAAGCTGGCGTTCGGTATTTCCCGAGCTTGTGGGGAGTACGGTTGCACCCATTTTTTCGCTTCCATAGTGAGCGCCGAGCCCACCTGTGAAAAGCCCGTACCCGTAACTGACCTGCAGGATGTCATCTTTCCCCACTCCGACAGAAGTAAATCCCCTTGCAAGGGACTCAGCCCACTCGTCTATATCCTTTTGAGTGTATCCGACGACAGTCGGTTTGCCTGTTGTACCCGAAGAGGCGTGAAATCGGACAAGTTTTGAGTTCGGGACGCAAAACATGCCTGTGGGATAGGTGTCTCTGAGATCCTGCTTAACTGTAAAAGGTAACTTTGTGATATCTTCGAGAGTTCGGATGTCTCCCGGCCTAACACCGTGCTCGTCAAACCTTTTTCTATAGAAAGGGGAGTTCTCATACACATAATGTACAAGTTGTTTCAACTTTTCTTCCTGCAGTTTTTTCAAATCCTCTACAGGCATTGTCTCTATTTCAGGATCCCAGTATTCTGGCATTTCGTTCACACTCGGTATGTCTTATATTGTGGGCTTTCATTCAGATGCCCAGTATTTTCGGCGGATGTCGACTTCCGGCATATATAGTATGAAGATTAAGCTGGATTCTAATATAAATAATAATTGTTAGGCTAAAAATATCTTTTAGGTCAACCCAAAAACCTGTTGCAAAACATATAGTTGGTTCCCCGACAAACCACGTCTAAGAAGCTCTGTTTTAAAAATAACCAGGTAAATTTACCGTAACCGTAAAATTATTTATTTCTCAAATTCCGAAAGTTTGTCAGCTACACTGGGGCTTGAAATTATTAAGACTTTTCGTTATTTTCGAAAAATCACTCATCTTCAATTTCTTTGATTTCATCCTCAAAAGAAATGTTTTTCGACTTTGCTCCAAGGGAAGCTTCAAGAATCTTCTTTGTCCTTTCCCTGCATTTATTCAACACTTCTTCCATGTCGGCAATCACATCGATTCCGGCAGCTCCAGAATGTCCGCCGCCTGTGCCATTGTATTCGTTACTTATATCTTCCATCAACTGGCCAAGGTTAACTCCGGCACTTACAGCGTCACGTTTCGCCCTTGCACTTACTCTAACGCTTTCACCTTTGGCTGTACCGACAAAAGCAATATCTGCCCCGATATTAATGAGCATGGAGGATGCAGATCCTCCGAAAGAACTGACATGAGAAGATGTTATCAACATATCCTGCACTCTATCGAGTTCAATGCGACTTGCTGCTTTCAGGATAGCTATACGCATGGAAATATCCTGTGGGGTAGCAGCCATGAGATCCAGAACTTCCCCGTATTCAACTCCGCTGGCCGCTATAATTTTTGCCACTGTCCGGAATGTATCCACTGATGCGTGTTTGAAGTGCCCGGTATCTGTCACGATCCCGGTGAGCATCCCGATCCCCACCCTCCTGTTAATCGGTGCTCCCATCACTTTTAAAATATCGTAGACTATTTCCACAGTAGAAGTAGTATTCCGGTGCAGGTAAAATTCAGCATTTTCTGTTAGAGCAGTAGTCGTATGGTGATCGATCACGCAATAACTGGTAAGCTCTATATTATTTAATTGCGCTTTTGTCGAAGTGTCAACTACGACGACAAAACCGTAATTTGCAGGATCCGGTTTATCCACGACTTCTATCCCGAGCCTCTCAATCAGGACGGACGCAACGCGGTTACTACCGTCCACGAGTCCGACGGTGCCCCCAAAAGCTTCTGAAAGGGCAAAAGCACTGCTAACGGCATCCGGATCTGCATTTCGGTGGCACAAATACAAAATGTTCCGATAGTCAAGGAGCCGGTTGAAAAACTCCGCTTCATCAACTTGCATTGTTCACTCTGGCTATCGTCTTTATAGACATTGATTTCCCCGGATCCGAGAATTCCGGGATTTCTGCATGATTTCTAATGTGACTTCTAGCAAAGCTTTATTTTATTTTCTATTTCATATAGGAAATGAAAAATAAAATTATTGTGTCCTGGGACCTAAAGCCTGCTGGATCTGCTCCTGAAGCTGTTTAAAGCGAGATGTGAGCCTTTCTTCCTGCCTGGAAATGGACTGAAGCCTGAGTGAGAGAGTTTCTTCCCTGTCTTTCAGTTTCGAAATGGACTCCACTTTACTCGTTTTTATTACCAGCTCACCTACACTACGATAGATTACTGAATCATCAGTAAGTCTTTCTAACTCGTCAAGAGCCATTTTGGACTCTTTTTGCATAGCTTCAATCTGTGATTTTTGCATGGTCATAGCCTGTATCTGCTGCTGTATCTGCTGAAGCTGTGCTATCTGGTTCTGGATTTGAGGAGGTAATTCTGCAGTCATGTAATTTTCACCTGAGTCTCAATAAACCTGAAGTGATTTTAATGTTTCTGTCCTTACAGCTTCCGAAAACCCCTCTTCGCCATCTAAAATTGATCTGAGGGCCCCTGCCAAAAACTTAAACAACAAGTTAATCTTAATTAATTAACAGTATAATAATTATTCATTTGAAGTAGAAGTGAATTAAATTGATCATGAACCAGAGAATTTTAAAAAATTATTTAGTAAAGAATACTCATAAAAATCGTTAGCAAAATATAATCATAAATGGACAATTCTAATAGTTGTATTTAACTCAATTTAACTCTAAATTAATTGACATACAGGAGATATTCAAAGATGGAAAAAGGCGGAAATCCTAAAGAAATAAAGTCCCTTCTTGAAAAATTCACAAATGCTCACGGAATTTCAGGCTTTGAAGACGATGTCCGGGAACTTCTTGAAAAGGAGATTGAACCTTATGTTGATACTATCCGCAAAGACAACATGGGAAACCTTATAGCTATCAAAAAAGGGGAAGGTCCTTCTATAATGCTGGCTGCTCACATGGACGAAATCGGGCTCATGGTCAGATATATTGATGATAACGGTTTTCTCCGGTTTGTTGGGATAGGGGGATGGTTTGACCAGACCCTCCTTAACCAGAGAGTTGTAGTTCGCGGCAAGAAGGGCTTTATTCCCGGAGTTATCGGGTCCAAACCTCCACATGTAATGAAAGAGGATGACAGAAAAAAGCCTGTGAAAATAGAAGATATGTTTATCGATATCGGAGCAAAAGACAGGGAGGATGCCGAGAACCTCGGAATTGAGATCGGTACGACAGCCTCAATTGATCGGGAGTTTGTGTCCCTTGCAAACGGAAAAGTCACTTCCAAGGCATTTGATGACCGTGCAGGCCTCGTAATTCTTATAGAAGTTATGAAACGGCTTTCTAAACATAAAATTGAAGCAAACGTCTATGCCGTAGGTACTGTCCAGGAAGAGGTAGGACTGAAGGGAGCAAGAACCTGTGCCTTTGGGATTTGTCCAAATCTTGCTCTTGCTCTTGACACAACTATTCCCGGGGATCATCCGGGTATCAACAAAACCGATTCTTCTCTGGAAGTAGGGAAAGGCCCTGTAATTACTGTAGCTGATGCGTCCGGAAGAGGCCTTATAGCCCATCCGCAGGTTCTTAAGTGGCTGAAGGACACTGCCGTTGAAAATAAGATCCCGTATCAGCTGGGCGTTGGTTCCGGGGGCACCACTGATGCCACTTCAATTCATCTCACAAAGGAAGGTATTCCTACAGGTACGGTTAGCATAGCCACCCGCTACATCCATTCCCCGGTTGAGGTTCTGGACATGGCAGATATTGAAGCATGTATTTCTCTGATTGTAAAAGCAATAGAAAACGTCGGCAGATATTTTTAAAGCCCTTTTAAATTAATCCGGATGGGCAATCCCCTATAAGGGTAGAACACATTTTACCCCTTCCGGTCTGCGGGAAAAATTCCTGCAGTTCTATTTTCTTCTCATTTTTAATTTTTCAGGGTCTCATGGCCTCAGAAATTTATTATTTTTTCCTTTTTTTAAAAATCATATATGTTAACTGTAAACTAAAAATACTATGGTCTATCTATTGAATAAGAGTTTTCAGAGGTCCATTGAATAAATTCGAAGATTTTTCGGAGAACGCCGGGCTTCTGAGAAAAATATATGTAATATGTATAATTAAACAGGGTGCTGTAAAATAGGGTCAATTAATATAAAATAAAATTTATTAACTTTTCCTATCTACAGAAATAATCTATCTTAATAAAAGAAAGACTGAGGGATTGTATTATTCGAAAATATCCGTTTTCTGGACACTACTTTAAGAGATGGTGAACAAACACCTGGCGTAGCCCTAACAAGGGAGAAAAAGCTCTTAATCTCCCGAGCCCTTGATGAGATGGGAGTTTCGGTAATTGAAGCCGGTTCTGCGATCACTTCCGAAGGTGAAAGGGAGTCTATAAAAGCTGTCGCAAACGCAGGGCTGGATGCCGAGATCTGCAGTTACTGCAGAATTGTAAAGATGGATGTTGACCATGCTCTGGAATGCGACGTCGATTCTATCCACCTTGTAGCACCTGTTTCGGATCTTCATATCAGGACGAAGATCAAAAAGGATAGGGACGCAGTAAGGCAGATTGCAGCCGACGTAACAGAGTATGCCAAGGACCACGGCCTGATTGTGGAACTGAGTGGAGAAGATGCATCTCGAGCAGACCTTGAATTCTTAAAAACCCTGTATTCGGACGGGATAGATGCCGGAGCCGACAGGCTATGCTTCTGTGATACCGTAGGTCTTCTGGTGCCTGAAAGAACTACTGAGATTTTCCGGGACCTGTCTTCCTCTCTTAAAGCCCCTATCAGCATTCATTGCCACAATGACTTCGGTCTCGCAACTGCAAACACGGTTGCTGCCCTTGCAGCAGGGGCAAAGCAGGCCCATGTAACTGTAAACGGGTTAGGGGAAAGAGCCGGAAATGCGGCTCTGGAAGAAGTGGTCATGAGCCTTGAATGGATCTACAAGTATGATACGGGCATCAAGCACGAGATGATCTACCGGACTTCCAGGCTTGTAAGCCGTCTTACAGGCGTTCCCGTATCTCCTAATAAGGCTCTGGTGGGAGGAAATGCGTTTACCCATGAGGCAGGCATTCACGTCCATGGCCTTCTCGCCGACAAGGCAACCTACGAGCCAATGAGTCCCGAATACATCGGAAGGCAGCGCCAGATCGTACTCGGAAAACATGCAGGAAGGAGTTCTATTACCCTTGCCTTAAAGGAAGTAGGGCTTGCGGCTGATGACGCCCAGACAGAAGAGATTTTCAACAGGATTAAGCAGATGGGCGACCAGGGAAAACACGTAACCGATGCTGACCTGCAGACTATAGCGGAAACCGTGCTTGATATATATAAAGAGCCTCTGGTAAAATTAGAAGAGTTCACCATTGTATCCGGAAACCGGGTGACTCCAACAGCTTCCATCAAGCTCAATGTTAAAGACAAGATGATCGTACAGGCCGGAATAGGTAACGGGCCTGTAGATGCTGTAATCAATGCCATCAGAACAGCTGTAAGTTCCTGTGCGGAAGATATCATCCTTGAAGAATATCACGTAGATTCAATCACCGGCGGAACCAATGCCCTTGTGGAAGTAAGGGTAAAACTTTCCAAGAACGGAAAGGTAATCACCGCAAGCGGAGCCAGAACGGACATCATTATGGCCTCTGTAGAAGCTGTGATGAACGGCATGAACCGTCTTATCCGGGTCGAGTGAGTTTCATAGAGTATGAGCTTCAAAAGTTTCTCAGGGGGACTATTCCGTCCCTTCTTCTTTTCCTGCTGTAGGAATTTTTGAAAAAAATGGTCCTCTGGCCTTGCTTGAGTCCAGAGAAACCCTTATCCATATATAACATGATTGATTATGATGTATTTGCAAAATTCATAACAAAAGCTTGTGAGTGTGAGAGACAAAAAAGTATTTCTGATAAACACACCTTACTGGAGGCGTACTCATCTTTCCGGGTGAGTACCCAGTTAAATAAACATTTCATGAGATAAGAAGGAGTTAAATAATGACAACCGGGTCAACAGAAAAAGTTAATGGCGCAAGGGCTCTGATAAAGTGCCTGGAAGAAGAAGGTGTTGACACCATCTTCGGATATCCGGGAGGGCAGATCATTCCCTTCTACAACGAACTATATGATTCAAATCTGCGCCACATACTTGTACGCCACGAACAGGCAGCAGCTCATGCTGCGGACGGGTACGCCCGTGCTACTGGAAAGACCGGGGTCTGCGTTTCCACCTCAGGTCCAGGAGCAACTAACCTGGTAACAGGCATTGCTACTGCATACATGGACTCAGTACCAATCGTAGCCTTAACTGGCCAGGTTCCGAGGTTCCTCATCGGTAATGACGCTTTCCAGGAAGCAGATATTACGGGAATTACCCAGCCCATCACCAAGCACAATTACCTCGTACAGGATACAAACGAACTCCCGAGAATCGTAAAAGAAGCCTTTCATATCGCTTCTACCGGAAGGCCTGGCCCGGTATTAATTGACCTTCCAAAGGACGTACAGAACGAGGAAATTGACTTTTATTATCCCGACAAAGTAGAACTTAGAGGGTATAAGCCAACTTACAAAGGCAATAGCCAGCAGATCAAACGAGCTGCCGAAGAAATCGCAAATTCTTCAATGCCTATAATTTACGCAGGCGGCGGTGTGATAAGTTCTAATGCCAGCGCTGAACTTGTGGAACTGGCCGAGACAATCAACGCTCCGGTTACGACTACCCTTATGGGGATAGGCTCAATCCCAACAGAACATCCTCTATACGTCGGAATGCTTGGAATGCATGGAACCAAATATGCAAACTATGCAGTTCAGGAATCCGATCTTATTATTGCCGTGGGTGCAAGGTTTGATGACCGCGTGACCGGCAAGCTCGAATCCTTTGCTCCCAATGCCAGGGTTATCCATATTGATGTCGACCCTGCCGAGATCTCCAAGAACGTAAAGGTTCACATTCCAATTGTCGGAGATGCAAAACAGGTACTGAAATCTCTAAATAAATATATTCAGCGCTGCAATTCCGGGGCATGGATTGAAAAAATAAACAAGTGGAAAAAGGAGTATCCTCTGACTTACAGGCAGGAATCGCAAGATGGCGTGATGCCTCAGTTTGTTATCGAGCAAATATCCGAAGCCTGCGAAGATGCAATTATTGTTACTGAAGTCGGGCAGCACCAGATGTGGGCCGCTCAGTTCTTCAAGTACAAAAAGCCCCGCACTTTCCTTACATCAGGCGGGCTCGGCACAATGGGCTACGGTTTCCCTGCAGCCATAGGAGCACAGGTAGGAAGGCCGGATAAAACGGTTATCAACATTGCAGGAGACGGCTCTTTCCAGATGAACTCTCAGGAGCTTGCAACTGCGGTTCAGAACGATATCCCGGTTGTTTCCGTGATCCTGAATAACGGTTATCTGGGTATGGTCAGGCAGTGGCAGGAGTTGTTCTATAACAGGCGGTATTCCTACACCTTCATCAAAGGCAGTGTTGACTTTGTTAAGCTGGCCGAAGCCTATGGGGCTCTTGGGCTGCGTGCGGAAAAGCCGTCCGAAGTCAGGCCTGCAATAGAAGAAGCAGTCAAGTCAGGCAGGCCCGCTGTTGTTGAAGTGATTGTTGAGTGCGAGGCAAATGTCTACCCTATGGTGCCGGCAGGAGCTGCAATTAATGAGATTCTTGGCCCGGAGGAACACGCAAATACTCGCCACGGTATGCCTGATCTACGCACTGCAACAACTGATAGAGTTCTCGACCTGGAGGAACACTGATGAAACACACGCTTGCAATCCTTGTGGAAAATAAGTCAGGTGTTCTCTTCAGGGTGGCGTCACTCTTCTCAAGGCGCGGATACAATATTGACAGTCTGGCTGTGGGAGTTACGGAAGATCCTGAAATCTCCAGAATGACTATCGTGGTTCACGGGGATGATCATGTGCTTGAACAGGTCACAAAACAGCTGAATAAGCTCATAGATGTGATCAAGGTCTTAGATATCGGGGGAGACGAAGCCGTAGAAAGGGAACTTGCCCTTATTAAAGTATCAGCTGATGTGAATAATAGAGCCGAGATCATCCAGATTGCAAATATCTTCAGGGCAAGGATAGTGGACGTGGCTCCCAAGTCAATGACTGTTGAAGTAACCGGAGATGAAAGCAAGATTCAGGCAATCGAAAAACTTCTCCGGCAGTTTGGAATTAAGGAAATGGTCCGAACAGGCAAGATTGCCCTGGTCCGCGGCCCAAAGAAGGTTTAAATATTAAGGGCAGATAAAGAGAGGTAGCTGCTTAATTATTTTTTACAGATTGAGCAGCAGGAAGCCTTTTCAAACTCAGAAAGCCTTCTTAAAAGTAGGCATGGGTTTCCAGGCTTCTCCTAATATCTCAAAAAGCTGCCCTTATTCAAAGAAGCAACTTTTCGAAAATTAACTTAATTCTCGAAGCGGACGTATTCCATAGTAGAATACTTATCAAAATATTAGAGTGAAATTTGCTTAAAAAAGCTAAATCATTTCTCAGGAGACTCAAGTATGGCAACGATAATTTATGATAATGAAACTACTTTTGATGCACTTAAGGACAAAACCATCGCAATAATGGGCTACGGAAGCCAGGGGCACGCTCATGCCCGTAACCTCCATGAGTCCGGACTCAATGTTGTTGTGGGACTCAGGAACGGAAGCTCCAGCTGGGCAAAAGCCGAAGGTGACGGCCTGAAAGTCCTGACTGTAGCAGAAGCTGCAAAAGCTGCAGATATTATCATGATCCTGCTTCCGGACGAAAAGCAGGCCTCGGCGTACTACTCCGAAATCGAGCCCAACCTGAAATCTGGGAATGCCCTGGTTTTCGCTCACGGCTTCAATATCCATTATAACCAGATAGTGCCCCCTAAAGACGTGGATGTTTTCATGGTCGCGCCCAAAGGCCCGGGACATATCGTAAGAAGAACTTATACTGAAGGTATCGGAGTGCCGGGTCTGATTGCAGTCTACCAGGACGCAACCGGAAACGCCAGAGAACTTGCCCTTTCTTATGCCAAAGGTATCGGCGCAACCAGGGCAGGCGTTTACGAGACGACTTTTCGTGAAGAAACCGAAACCGACCTTTTCGGAGAACAGGTTGACCTATGCGGAGGGATATCTGCCCTTATTAAGACAGCTTTTGAAGTGCTTGTGGAAGCAGGGTACCAGCCCGAAATGGCCTATTTCGAAACCTGTCACGAAGTCAAGCTCATTGTGGATCTTATCTACGAAGGAGGGCTTGAGAGAATGTGGCACTCCGTTTCCAATACCGCAGAATACGGCGGTATGACAGTAGGCCCGAGGATCATTAATGAGGAATCCCGCGAAGCCATGTATGAAGCTCTTGAAAGAATTCAGAACGGTGAATTTGCCAAGGAATTCGTCCTCGAAGGCATGGTCAACCATCCTGTGCTCAAAGCAATGGAACGCCAGGAAAAAGAACACCCGCTTGAGATCGTCGGAAAAGAAATCCGGGCAAACATCCCCTGGCTCAACAAAAAGATTGATGACGACTGATTTTGCTGTGATTGACAGCCTGTGAACAAAAAGTTCATAAATCTAGAAATATAAAATTCAATCCGGAGGGAAAATAATGCCAGTAACAGGAGAAACCAAAATCATTGACACAATCCTTAACAGGAGGAGTGTCCGGGAGTTTACGGACAAGCCTGTCAGCAAGGAAGATATCAACATAATCCTGAACGCAGGACACTGGGCTCCTTCCGGGTTGAACAACCAGCCCTGGCGCTTCATTGTGATCCGAAACAGGGAAACCATCCAGAAACTCTCGGAATGCACTCACTATTCCGGGATCGTAGCAGCGGCTCCCCTGCTTATTGCCACTTTTCTGGACAATGAAACTTCTTACCACAGGACAAAAGATATCGAGGCAATAGGGGCTGCAATCCAGAACATGCTCCTTACCTGCTGTGAACTGGGCCTTGGCGGAGTCTGGCTTGGAGAAATCCTGAATCAAAAAGAGAAGGTTAATTCCATTCTGGAATGTCCTTCAAATCTGGAGTTAATGTGCGCTCTCGCAATCGGAGAACCGGTTCCAAAGGAGAGAACTTCAACACGTAAGGTTCTTTCTGAAATAGTATTTGATGAAAAATACGGCCAAAAATGGGAAGAATAAATGTATTATACTTTACTATAAAAGATACTTTACTATAAAAGGCTGGAATTCATTATGTAAAATTCGGAATTCCAGGTTAGTTTTCCCGAAGGTTCATTTTTGATCCATTCTTTATAAAAATATTTATAATTTTTATTAAGGATTAAATTTATAAGCTATTTAGCACTATTACCAGCCAGTTAACTGATTACAGCTTTATTTGCCAGTTACCGATAATGACTTTTTCACAATGAAGGTCTGTGGTGTAGAGGATATCACTGGAGCCTCCGGAGCTCCGAACTTGGGTTCGATTCCCAGCAGACCTGTTACTCAAAACGTTTCGAAGGTTTACATAATGGTTCATGGATTACATCGGCGCTTTCTGCGTGCTGGGAGAAGAAGGCTATCTTTAGTTCATCTACTCTTTATAGCAATAATCCTGTACTTTTTGTTGCGGATTATTCTTTTGCCGCTTTTGTGGACTTTTCTTTTTATCCTTGTTTTAATTATACTTTTGAAAATAGTGGTGGAAAACTTATAATAAACTTTTGATGCATTTCAGATATTTCTGAGCTCCTGGATGTTGGAACGTTTTATCTAAAGATAAGTAAATTAGTAACTATACACTGAATAGTTACTATTATTTTTCTTAGTTGTATGATGAACGAAAGTCAAAATATCCAAATTGGAAAGATCATCATTAATAGACTTCATCATGATGGCCGTAATATTCCAGAATAACAATTTTTTCCTTTTCATCTACAGAGAAAATCAACACAAAATGAGAGTCAATATGAACTCTTTTCCAGTGATTGAGAGGAGACCTCAAATTTTTATATCTATGTGGGTCCTGAAGAATCTCATTTACCTTACTAAATATAATTTCAATTTGCTTCTAATCCTCTTTTGCCAGCTTCTCAACAATTTTTTGAACTTCGGGTTTTACCTGTAGCCGATACATGTCAGATCAACAATTAAGCATTTTTTTCCAGTTATCAATTGTTCCGACATCTATAGGTTCCTGTTTCATGATTTCCTGGGCTTTTTCAATAAATTCAGGCCTAAGCTCAGGTTCCATGAGCTCTTTTTCATATTCAGCAGCCATATGCATGATAGCAGCACTTTTGTCTTTTAAGCCGTATTTGGCTTTTATGATATTGAGAACCCGATTTGTTTTTTCATCAATTTGAATAACTGCTTGAACCATAATGTATACCTCATATATATATGGAATAATTTCATATATATATAATGATGAAGCAATTTTAGAGGTTCCGTTTCAAAAAATCCTTTCTAATGATACAATAGAATAAAAAGAAAACCAAAGATAGTAATATGCTATCTAATTCCTTTAAATGGAAGCACTTTGTAGGTGAAATTATCCTATTGAATATAAGATGGTACTTAAAATACCCATTGATCTATCGAAATTTAAAGGAAATGATGATAGAAAGAGTAATTCAAGTTGATCACAGGGTTCCGTTGCAAAAATAATTTTACTGCGTTTTTAGGCTATAAATATTGCTTTTTGTATCATTATTGATCTGTTTATGGCATATAAATATCCTATTTATGATGTTTTTCACTGTTTTTGTAAAATGCTCTGATTTTTTGCAACGGAACCATAATATTTATACTCCTAATTTATTTAATCAAATGCAGATGACTGGTCTTATCAGTATAATTAGGGGCTGCACTTGATGCTGCAGCTGTCACTGACAGTACAAGCCTCATTTCTAAGCTGTCTATAGATCCCGCAGTAGCGCTTGTCACAAGCTTTTGTACACGTATATGAATTGTCTTGATATGCGGAACATTTAAAAGCGTATTCACACTTGAGATAAAACATATCCGTCCCCTTTTAAACTTCAGTGTACCCACTTCATTTCCGAGCCTATCCCAAAGCTCAAAATTACTTCTCTGATACTCAAATCTTGAAAAAAGAAAACAGCACAACTGGCTAATGTAAACACTTAAACATCAGCCAGTTAGGATTTATTTTAGTTATATTCAACTTTCAGCTATGGTTATACGTTTTTATTTCCAGTACCAATAGGCAGGGATCCAGTATCTGTCATTGCTATACCAAAAAGATTTGTGGTGTTTATCCTTGTTGTGCTTTACCTTTTTATATCCCCAGTGACCTTTCATCTGGTATTTTTTCTTACCATAATGGTTGTCATACTTTTTGTTACCATCATGGTTGTCATACTTTTTGTTACCATCATGGTTGTCATATTTTTTGTTACCATCATTATGGTTGTTGTAAACATTCTTACTATCGAAAGGAGCTGCACTTACTGCTGCAGCTGTCACTGACATTACAAAACAGAATGCCAGCAAAATACCGAGTATTTTTTTCATTTTCAGCATTTTACTTACCCCAAGATATTTGCTGTTCGGATAGCCTTACTTTATTTTCTTAATTGTCTCGCTGACCATTCGCAGTTTGACAATCCTAACATGAACCAGTTAAAATATAAACATACTTATAAATCAATATATATAAAAGAAATATTTTTATTAAAATGACGGTTTTAAAAGGTTTAATTTAGGAAATAAATGTTTTAAAGGCCCTTAATATGAAAAATATTATTTATAAACAGCCAATTACTAAAATGAAGGTTTAGAAACTTTTATTTATTTAAGTCATAAATACTGTATTAAAGAAGGCAATTGAAGAATTGGAGACCTTTTCCAATAATATGCAAAGGAGAAAGGCAGAAGGGAAAAATGATAAATCGAATAGGGCAAGCAGGTATCGGGTCTCTGGCACACAGGAGTGAATGAAATCACGGGGAGTTGGGCCAAAAAATCCCGCCTGATAAACTATTACCTCTGTGAATGCAGTTAATTCGTGTGGAAAAACAGGTCCGAAACTGTAAGAGCAACAGGTCAGAAGCTGTCAGAGAGCAGGCCAGAGAAAAGCGAGAACACCTCCACGCGGATCTTCATCACAGAAGGTCTCTATGCATCCCGATGAGCCCATACGGGAAAGTAAAGGCAGCAATAATCTTTGCAGCTGTTGTCTTGGAAGCTCGGGAATCTATTTTGTTTTAAGCCTCCTGCACAGCTCACGTCTCAGGCTTACCAGGGTTTGTGCTTCCATTCCCGCAATTCTATGACCAGACCATCAGGATCGGTAATCTCGGCGCGGATAGATAGACCCGTATCTAACGGCCCCCATGTCACGAAGACACCATGAGTACGCAAGTAGGCGGTCGCAGCTTCCATAGATTCGACTTCCAGGGCAATTGCACGGTAGCCCACGGTCACCGAGGCAGGTATCGGTGCGGGATTTTCCATATGCAGTAACTCAATGACTGTATCCCCCAACTGTAGGTAGGCTATCTCTTTCAGCAGTCTAGCCTGCAGCAGCGTCCGCGATACCAGACGAAACTCCATTACATCCTGGTAGAACGCCATCGATCTTTCAAAATCACTCGGTAGAATCTCAACATGGTCAATACGTGTAAACATCGATTATTCCTCCTTGCTTATATACAGGATTTTTTCCATATTGATATCTATCAGGTAAAAATAAAAGAGAATTATAAAAGGGAAAGTTCTCGGAGATCCCAAAATTAAAAGCTACAACAGAAGAGCAAAATACTAGGATAGAATCAGTTCTTATGAGTCATTACCATTGCTTGAAACCTTGAGCATTCCAAAAAAAGTTCGTTTTTACAATATTTAGAAAAGTCCGAACTTTTTGGTTTGAATTTTTCGAATTCTATTTTACAATCGTGTTTTTCATCTGACTCTGTATCTATTTCTAAAGTTACGATGTCTGAAAAGATACATGGCAATTTGAGTTTCAAAATTAAATCATTTGATTGGGGGGTTGTGTTAGTGGTGTTAGATTACCTTGATTAATCATTACTCTAGCTTGAAATCTCGGACAGTTCAAAAAACTATCCGTCTCGCATAAATCCTCAACCTGATTGTAATCTAGTGTCGAGTCAACAGCAAAATGTCGTATAAAATCGATTGCAATTATTTAGAATCATTAAATCTTTGAGTATTGACGCGACACTAGCGTTAAGTCTGTAAGTCCTGCCTTACAGTCCTTTGTATTGGTTAACACGTCACCATTAATTTTCTTTTCCCTTACAAGATCTAGAAATATACATTGCATATTAATCCCTCTAAAAAATTTACAACTTATTATACTAAGTTATATAATATAAAACTAAACGATTTTTTTATATATGTGCCCTTTGTATCATGATATCCTGTTCTATTATTTCCAATATTTCATGATACAACTGTACAGCCTTTTCGGCTTCAACTGCTGGGGGGATTGTAAGACTTTGTATTTGATTCTGTTTACTTAGGTAATCCGCAAAATATATACGCATCCCAATTTCCGTCGCAATTTTTTCACTGCCATTCTTTTTTTGTTTTTCAAATTGTTCTCGCGCGTTCTTCACCATAAGAGCAGCATTCTTATCAAAAAAAGATATAAAACTATTCAGTGGCTCTTCCAATGCATTAGATGATAAATATGAATACTGTATTATTTCTTGCATATCATTTCTAATATTGGAATAATAAGTTTGATTTTGAAGCTTTTGTTCACTTATATCATCATATTGATTCAATATTCTTCTCAAAGGATAATATAATTTGTGAAGTTTTTGTTTAATATGCTCCTTTGTGTCTTCATCAATTTTCTCCTCACGATTAATTAAAGCAATAAAGAGACCAATTAATGAAATAACTAGAACAATAATTGAAATAACAAGATTAACTTCTGAAAAATCACCAACAGTCATCAATAAAAAATAAAGACACAATAGTTAAATCTTTCGTTTTTAAATCGAGTGCAAAAACATTGATGTTGATCTGGATAAAGTACATGCATCTCAGCGTTTTTTATACAGATATTGACGCGGCAGTGTGCCGATTTTCTGTAATATAACAAATATCAATAAGTTTTTGAGTCAAAAATTCCATATCAAAAGATCCATTTTCCCCACAATACACAATAACTTTACTTTGAACTTACAGCAAATTTGCGACACTGCCACAAAAGAGGGTTCTGTAAAGTTTTCGTCTGCTAAAAGATAGTGTTCTGTTCTAAAAGGCAATAGCTGACGATAAAATAATTTGTATCGTATTGGCCGACGAAGACTTTACAGAGCCAGGACTGATAAAAAACAATTCACCGAATAAAGCATATTATTTTTTAGAATTCTCTTCCTCTATTATTTTTTTATAATCTTCGTTTTTTGTATATAAACGATTAATTTGTAATTTGTATTTGCCAAGGACACTTATAATTGAAGACATTTCTTTTATTAAATATTCTGTATAAGGAGTTTCATTTTTATTATAGTTTTTTAGAATTTTAATTGTTTCGTCAATATTATCAGGAATAATATAATTATTAGAGTCTCTTTCTAAAGCTTCAAAATTTACATAAGGACTGATTTTTATAGGTGACTCACTTATAGTAGATTTTATAAACCAATGGTCTTCTATTCCTTTTGATAATATTGCTCTTCTAAACGACGGATGAAAAAATGAAGAATTTAAAAATTTATCTCTTTCTATTAATTCACTCTCTTCAATTGCTTTTTTTAACGGTTCGCGTCTTATTATTTTATCTATTAGTTCTAATAAAAAAACATCAGGGATTTTAGGGTTTTCAACTGTATTTAAAACTTTAGTCTTATTAATTTTTTTGAGGGTATTGAAAAAATATAAGTCATCATAGTCCAAGTATTCATCTATATCACTCCCATCTTTGAAGATATCTATTAAATCAAAATAAGATCTCACCATTTTTCTTTCTATTAAGCCCTCGTAAACTTTCTTAGCCATTAACTCGAACCCAATCGTGGCTTTATGATATATTACTGTAGTATAAAAAAAATACCTACACATTAAATAATGTTCTACAGCTTTTATAGCTTTATCTTTTACAACGAGTTTTCCATCCTTTTCAAAATACGTTAAGTTTCTTATTATTTGATCCATATCAAATACGCCATAAGTAACTCCAGTTTGCTTTGAATCCCGAAGTAAATAATCAAATCGATCTGCATCGAGTTCTGAATGAATTATTAAAGATACTGGGTCTTTGTTATTGTTAATAAAAGTGCCTGCGATGATCTGAGATATTGTTTTGATATCCTCTTTACTAAAAGTTGAATCTTCTAACAAAATATCATATATATCGGTTTTATGAATTACAATTCCAGCTATCCTTTCATGATGAGCATAATCTTTTGATTTATTTCTGGGTTCATGTAAAGCAAAATTGAATTCATGAACTTCGTTTTCGTGAAGCAATTTGTTGTTATTTATACGGTTTTGTTCTACACGATGATCGTTGCTGTACTCTTCTACCTGAATATCGTCTGTTTGTATTCTATTTTCACAGTCCTTAATTACAACACTTTCGATCAAATGTGACAATGGATAATGGCCGATGTCATGCAATAAAGCAGCCATCCTTATTAATTTACGTTTTTCTTTTAAATAACCGTCTTTTTGAAGCTGAACTACCATATTATCTGCAATATACATTACACCCAATGAATGACTGAACCTATTATGTGACGCGCCGGGGAAAACATATTCCAATAAACTTAATTGTTTTATTCTCCGTAATCTTTGAAAAAAAGAAGAAGCAATAACTTTACTTTCTAATTCTGTAATACCTATAAAACCGTGAACATCGTCAAAAATATGTTTTTTAAACTCTATTTCATCAGGGTAATGCATATTCATTAATAATTTCTTAAGTCTTTATATGCCTTTTCAATTATAGCGTCAATATGAGATTCAAACTTTAAATTCGGCTTAACATCCAATAATTTATTTTTTAATTCCGTCGGGCTCCCTTTCCCATAGAAATTTGCCATGTCGATATAATGGAGGGACGCTAATACTTCTAGGTATAATGGATGATCTATGCAATCTCCAAGTTTTTCT
>NZ_JAVKPK010000030.1:0-42201 GCF_031461075.1 Methanosarcina baikalica
CTTGAGGACTGAGAGCTGGTAATTTTAATTGGCCGAAAAGGGTATTTATTCACACAAATTGACAAAAATTTGACTGATAGGGGAATAATTAAGAAAAATTTATGTTTCTAAATTAAACTTCTCTATAAATTATATTACTTAACTACTAATAACTATGCAATCCAATTTTAAATCCTTTTAAGGACATAGGAGGGTGAAATAATGATTGTTAGCAAAAATATCCTGGTTTTGTATCCCGGGGGCGGGTGTGTATACTTAAGACCACCGGTGCCAGAACCTCGACCTGTGCCTCTCTATGGTGTGGTCAGGCCTTTGTATGGTGTGCCTCTAAAATGAAATTGCTTCTAAAATGAAATAAAGGTAGCTTATGCGGTTGAATTCAGCTCTGGTGAAGACGAAGATCATGATTTCGGAGAGTGGCCATTTTGGCTACCTTTAATCTTCGATTTCATCAGTTCTGTTATATTTGCTATTGCAACCGGCTCTAATCAAGAAGGTTGGCCCGTCGCGCGGATGGATTACCGGGAGTGATAAAGGTGGCAAATATGCAGTTTCTATCTACTGAACGAACACAAGTGCGTTCTGTGAAATATTGCATTCTATTTGATCCCTCGGATGGATCGATACGCCATACACAAACGGGGGAATATGTCTAGATTAAAACCCGGCAAATGTTGATCATAGAGCTTGGAGGTGACAGAAAAATCGGTTGTCTCCCTTATGCGTTGTTAGACTTGGGAACCCGACTCCCATAATAAGCTCTTTAATCGTCCAAATGTGATCTGTTAACACCCTTCTGCCATAGCAGGTGTTCTCTGCATCAATCATTTATTTTTTTGGCATGTGGGTAGCTCGCGATAATCAGCGTCTATGGTCCTATTTCCTGAGGAAGAAAACCGAAATAATATCCCATATTTTAAAACTTTTTTTCTAAATGAGTATCCAACTTAATAGAGTATGCTGAATGCTCAAATCCATTGTACAGGCTTTTGATAAAGCTGCTCTATAATACGGAGTAATACAGATGAATACAGATGAATACAGACCTGAATTCTGTGTGTGGGAGCTTACACTCAAATGCAATATGAAGTGCAGGCACTGTGGTTCTATGGCAGGAAAAGCCAGAGAAAATGAACTCACGGTTGATGAATGTCTTAATGTAGCTGAGCAATTGGCAGATCTCGGATGCAAACAGGTAACTCTTATTGGGGGCGAGGTCTTTCTATACGAAGGATGGGAAAAGATATCCAGGAAGCTATCTGATAATGGTGTTGACGTTAATCTTATTACTAATAGTTTTTTACTTGGAAACGAACAAATTGCCCAGATAAAATATGCCAGATTAACTAATGTGGGAATTTCTCTTGACGGAATGGAAGACAATCATAATAATATGAGAAATATAAGTACTTCATTCGAAAAAGTAATGGAAGCCTTTGACATACTTAACAGAGAAGGCATCCCTATAGCTGTCGTGACCAGTTTAATAGACAGAAATTTTGAGGATTTATCGCCGATGCACGATTTGCTTATAGAAAAGGGCATAAAGCTCTGGCAGATGCAAATAGTTAACCCAATGGGAAACATGGCCGATAAAAAGAGTTTGCTCCTGGATCCCGCAAAAGTGTCCCTGATTACCAAGTTTATTAGAGAAAAGCGTAACGAACAAAAGATCGTTATTTATGCAGGAGACAACATCGGATATTTCGATGAAAATGAATTATACTTAAGAAGCCAGCCTGGGACGATCTGCGAATGGTCAGGATGCCAGGCAGGTTTGAGAGTTGTAGGGATAGATAGTACAGGCAATGTTAAGGGTTGTGAATCCCTGTGTTCGGATGAATTCATCGAAGGCAATTTGCGTGAAGAGTCCCTATCTACAATATGGTATAAAGAAGGCAATTTTGCTTATAATAGAAATTTCAACATTAATATGCTGACAGGAAGCTGTAAAAATTGTGACAAAGGAGCCATTTGCAGGGGTGGATGCAGGGGAGCCTGTTATTTTACAACAGATTCCAAATTTGAAAACCTTTACTGTTGCTATCCTGGAAAAACCAATGTCAGTAAGGATTACTTCGAGAATAACCTCTTGAAATACTATGAGAAAACTTAATTTGTTGGATATGGAGCCAGATAGTATACGGCAATTAGCCAGAAAAAGGAAGGGATATTGGAGTTAGGATTGCAGCCAAACAGGTTGGAGATTTTAATGTTATAGGCAGGGATCTGAAAAAATATGATGAGGGGATTAACCTTTCATCTATTGTTTTCCATATCGAATTTTGGGATTTTGCTTTTTTACTTTCGTTTATAAAGGAATAAGCCAAAGACACAGGCTATTCCTAAATCCATTTCAAATCCAGGTGTACGCGGAATTTCTTTTTGTCCAGCTTCCATTCCTTTATTCCCTTTATCATTTTGATTAGCGTCGTTATTAACAATTCCATTTTCTAATTCAGGCTGTGTTTTCGTTTCTTTTTGTGCAGACGCGATTTTTCCCTTTCCGGTTATTGCAAAGGAAGAGAATCCCGGGCTTTTTGCGATGAAATAGAGGAATTTGTCATCTTTTCCTGACGGCTCTACTGCCAGCTGCCCCCATTTTGTATTATTGTACATATTAAGGATGATAGAAGTCGGATCGATATTTTTATCTTGTATCCAGGACTTTTCAACTTTGAAACAAACGACCGGATTTTCGATGTTCTTTGAGGTTGCAATTCCGCCGTTTCCAACCCATATGTTAAAGGATTTGTAAACCTCGCCGGAAGGTAGTTCGGAAACCAAAGCAGATTTTCCTTTGAGCATTTCAGCAATAGTCGTGGTTTTGCCAAAAGTTCTCTTTGCATCAAAGCTTATATACACGACACAGGTGGCATTCTTTGCGAAATCAAAATGCACAGGTTTTCCATTTGTAATAAACGCCTGTGAAAGTTCCTTGACCTGGACATTTCTTGCAGGTTCAGGGGAACCACCTGCTCCACCACCACTTGAACTGCTGTGGCTACTTCCTCCACTACTGCCACCGCTTGAACTGCTTGGTGTAAGTACATTTATTGCAGCAGTATTTGAGGCATTTCCGTTTTCATTGCTTACCGTCAGTTTAACAGTATAGGTTCCTGCTACTGAATATGTATGTATTGGATCCGTCTCGGTTGAGCTGGTTCCATCTCCAAAGTTCCAATATCTCTCCGCTATATTTTCCGATAAGTCGTTAAATTGCACATCTAGTGGAACATAGCCCTCAATGACGTTGCTACTGAAATTTGCTAAAGGGCGAACTGGTTGTTCCAAAACAGTTATTACGACAACTTTAGAATCGAAACCACTTGAGTTCCTTACTGTGAGAGTTACTGTGTAATTCCCCCGAGAGAGATAAATATGCTTTGGGAATTCCTCAGTTGAATAAGTTCCATCTCCAAAATCCCATAACCGTATCGTTGAATTGCTTATACTTGTATCATTAAATTGAACTGCTAATGGAATCGTTCCAAAAGTAATATTGCTTGTGAAATTTGCAACAGGTGGATTATTTTTTGATGAAATTTTAACTTCCCAATTTCTAGTTGTTAAATTATTTGCATGTGCTATTCCTATAATTGATGGTGCAGCATTTCCAGTTAAATCTAAAGACCCACTGTTAGTACTATAAAAATCTAATGTCTGGAGTATCCCATCTACTGCTGTTTGATTTAATGAATTAAAACTAGCATTTAAATTAAGTAAACCAGGATCATTGGAAATCTCTAAACTTCTGAGGTTATTATTTTGAATTTCTAAAACACCATTTGTACCTGCGGGGAAACAACCCGAAAAAACAGCATCATTATAATGATTATTGGCTGACAGGACACTTTTTAAATTTGTTGAAGTTAAGTGCAGAGTGCCGCTTTGATTGTCATTCCAATTAAAAAAATCTCTCAAAAGTGGAAACTGACTTAATGGGAATTTGCTCGTTATCTGCGGATTATCTCTAACACATATATGCCAGATATTAGCTCCCGTAGTACCCCAATTTATTGAATATGTTGAGCTTCTCTGGGATGCTCCACGAAGGTCAGCAAGAGAGGGAGCTTCTGATAGATCAAGATAAGAAATATTGGATTGTTCGATGCAAAGCCTGGTCAGAGATGGAACGTTACGGAGCCTGATAGTAGCCAATGACCTGCAAGAAAAACACTCAATCGTATTCAGTGCAGTGAAATTACTGAAATCCAGCGCAGTTATTGGATTATAATTTGAAGCCCATATCTGGAGGTGTGGTGCAACATTTTCTAAACCACTAACAGCTATTACATTCTGTTGTGCCAAATTTGCTATTGTACTGGAACTTGGAGTTGCTCCACCATCTGAGCCATCATAACCTATATTGATTTTAGTTACTGCACTCCACGGTGTTACTACCAGAGTGTTTTCTCTTGTCCCCGCTGAACCAAAATTCACAGTAGGAGACTGAGAATTCGATGTTGAACCGTCACCAAATATCCATTGAATTGTAGGATCACCTGTAACTGTAATAATAGGTGAAAATGATGAACCAGTAGTTACAAACGTAATATTTGAAGATGGCTCCGCACCTACTATACTCACAAGTATAACAAGTGCCAGCGATGTGATTCCTAAAACTTTAAAAAGATTATGTCCTCTATGTCCTATATTACTGTTTATTTCTTTCATGTTTAATCTCAGTTTAGATTGTTATATAAATAAAATAATAAGGTTACAGGACAATATGCTTTTAAAGATAGTAAACTTTTCTACTTTAAAAATATATTTCTAAATTATTAAAGTTTGTCAAGTCTTCGAGGCTATAATTGATGGCATCTTTTCGAGAAGGAGACTACTAATGATGTAAAATTGCATTATTTTTAGTCGCCGAAACTTGACAGAGCCGATCTAAAGCATCGAATTTTCGGTTCAACTGTGCGAGTTCAAATAAAGCAGTAAGTTCGAATAAAGCAGTAATAAACCTGGGATTATGCATATGTTGGAAAAATTAACTTTTCGAGCAACTTTAATATGATTAGTTGTTTTTTCCACCATCACTGGAGTTCTTTTGAACCATTTTCTGTTTCCGAATTCTATTTTTAATTCTAGAGATGAGATTTTATAAAGTTATACCCTGCCTCGAAGAAATCGAAATGAATGGAAATCGGTTGATATTATCCCGGGTCAACCTGAATGACATCTTTCTAGGACTTACGCAGTTGAACAGAGAAACAGCAACACTAAATACATAACTGTCTAAATCCTACTAATTCAGATGATGCTGCTCGTACTTGATTTGGTACTTCAAGTGCGTAAGTCCTACTTTCATTTTGTTTTATTCACATCCCTGCAAGGATGGAGCCGATAGACTTCAATCAAATTAAAGCGAAATCTTCAGCCTCACGGGAAAAATCAAGCGCCAAAATATTAACTACTAATATGTGGACAATTAAACAACGTGAGTCCTCAATCAATTTATTATTCTCAGAACTCTCAAGAATTGCCCGATAACTCCACTGGTCGTATCCATACAGTCCTTCAAAAAAGGTATTATGTCTTTTATATCGTAGACCGCAATATAAGTTTCATCGGATTCTCGAATGTTTTTTATGAACTTCCGGAGATATTTTCTGCGCCATATTAGGTTTATGATTTCATGCTTTAGATAAATAAAATGGATATCTTTATTCTTGATCTGAACTTGAGGGCTTACTTTTTCTCCCAGTGCATCCAGGTACTGGGAATACTGCAGGTTGACCCCGGATAGATTTCCTACTCTGTGCCACATCATTGAACGCAGATTTATCTCCATAAGTTTGTATTTTTTGTCCCGGAAATCGTATTTAAATTCGGGTTGAGCAATTCCCTTTATATCCATGCCATTAAGAAGTTTTCTTCCCTGTAGCAACACTGCATCCGGAGCCTTATTTGAGGCACTTGCAAACACTCCAAAACTATCGGGATATTGAGTCAGTTTCTTCCCTGTCCACTCATTCAGGATTTTCCCGTTCATGTCTCTGTAGGCAACATAAGCATATATGCAGTTTTCATCCCCAGGAATAATTTCGGAAGCTAAAAACTTAATTCCGGCATCCAGATAACGTTCGATCCTCTTCTTGACTTTATTCAGGTCCCTGGAACTGTCTATCTTCAGGTTCCTGAAGACCTTTCTTTTCAGGTCTTCTCTCTTGCTGGGCTTCAACAGGATAGGAAATTGAATGAGTTCAATATTTTTCAGGTCTTTTTTCTTTTGAACATATATTGTTTTAGGATAAGGGATACCCAGTTTTTCACAATAAGAGTACTGGACATATTTGTCCAGGGATTCTTGCAAATTTTCTGGATTAAAGGGTAAAAAGCAGAATGAATTGATCTTGTTATAGAGCTTATAAAGGTTTTCAAGTTGTAAATCATCAGTAGGAAACACAATTATTCTTTCGTACTCCTGATGAAGTTTTTCAATCTTTCTATACATGCTCTCCGGGGTTTTGTCGATAAGCATAAATTTTTTTATTTTATTGCTGTATGAAGCCAGTTCTCTGGAGTACCCGAAAAGGATTATTTCTTCTACTCTTTTCTCACTTAATTCCTGAATTATCGAATATCCGTTGACGTATCCTCCCAGAACAAGGGCACAGTGACTTTTTTTCATATAAAAAACCTTTATCCTATATTTGGCAGGTTAACGTACTCATAGGTAGATATTTTTATGATGTTATCAAGAGTCCTTAAGATAGCGTATTGATTCAGGTATTCTCTTGTAACAAAGTCTCTAAAGAGCCTTTCCTTAGAAAATTTTTCATTGATCAGTTTGTCAACTTCAAGTTCTTTGAAAATTCTAGTTATAAAACCGAAGTTACCTGAGAACCTCGTTCGTTTTAAGAAAGATTCAATTCTTATACTGCTGTTTTTCTCTGCCATAGGAATATCATAGAAGAGATATAAAATTACTAATATTAATCTATATGTTTACCTGTCTGCTAAAAGAAGGTTTATTTTTCTGTCAGGAAGTTAAGATAATGGCGTTTATTCACAGTGTTATCTTTAAATTTATTTCTACAGCCTTTTTACAGCATTCACTTTGAAGTTGTTTCAACAGCTTCATCTTTACAAAAAACGAGGAGCATTCAGTTTTAGAAGGTCGAACCGATCGATTCCTGGGTTTTGAAATCCAGAAAGCCATCTTTAAAAAGGGAATTTTTTATCTTCCAGACAACTTCCGAAGTTTCAGGTAACATTTCGGTCAAAAACGACATTTAAATCTCTTATTTTTTAAAAAATAAATTATATTTATAGTTAAAATATTATTTTAACTTGAAGCGGATATACAACCTTTATAATAAGAAAACGTTAAGATTATTTTTAAGTTTTTAATTTGAAATAATAAGGAGTCAGACATTCCATTGTATTTTTAATGGCCCGGTTTTCTGCAAAAATAGGAATTCCAGTAAAGTATTGCTGCCTCAAGATTCAGGTTTATGTGTGTACAGTAAGTCTTTTTCATCCTTTTTTGGATTAATTTCTGGATACTCTTCTGGCACTGCATTCTTTTCTTTTTCTTTCAATTCACAGACTCCTTAATTTATTGAATTTTCGAAAACCGATCTAAATGATATAGGGTCCTCTTAAATTCACTATCTGAGGGTTATTTCTCCTTTTTTCTGCTAATTAAACCAGGTACTATTCTAACTGAATGAAGTACGTATTATTTTTAACCTGAAATAATTACATTCTTAAAAAACCATAACTTTTATACGATCTTAATTAAAATTTAAGTAGAAAATAAGATGTATTTTTTTGGGGAAACCATTAATTGCCTTAATTAGTGGAAAAAACAATCTTCAGTTTGATAATGAATTTAAGAGAATCCTATTCATGCGTCTTCGGTTAAGTGAGGAATCATGACAAATTGGATTTATTCCCAGAACATGTGTCCAAAATTTAGATAGACTTTGAACTGGAACAGGGTATCGATTTTAGGTAAAGAGGCTAAAATTTGAGGCCAATTTATGACATCAAATCAATAGCCTTCAGGCAAGAAAATTCCTTAACCGATGACCAATGGAATCCTATTCAATTTATACTCAATAGAGACAAAAAATTAATGGGAGGATGAGTCCCATCGATTTCAATTATAGATTGTCCTATCAGGCTTGAGAGTTATTAATATATAACTTACGCATTTGAGATCCTAAATCAAGTACAATAAACGTTATGGTTAAATTTATTTTTTGACAATTGGAGACTTAAAATACTAATAATTTCTCAGTTCAATCGCGTAAGTCCTATAATACCCTCTCAACTCAGGGCCTGCTGTGGTATTCATCATCTCCAGGGTCGTGTTCTGTGTCATATTTTTGGTCATATTTTCTCCCACAATGCATTCGTAGGCCCACATCATCTGGTTCATCATCTCCAGCTGAGACTCGTTGGTTGCAGTGCTGGGGTCCTTGAGGTGCATCTCATGCATCTCGATGGCCTGCTCAAGCCAGAACTGGGCACAGTCAAGCCTTGCCTGGGCTGCACTGGCACTTTGATCCATTTCGATTATACAGCAGCTTCCATTCATCATCGAGTCGTTTTCCATCATACAATGCATCATTGTCTCATTGGCTGAGAGATTTCCCATCATCGAGTCATTTCCCAACATACATTGCATCATTGTCTCATTGGCTGAGAGATTTCCCATCATCATCGAGTCATTTCCCAACATACATTGCATCATTGTCTCATTAACTGAGAGATTTCCCATCATCATCGAGTCATTTCCCGGCATACAATGAATCATGGTTTCGTTAGACGAATGATCTCCCATGCTAGATTGTATCACCGTACATGTTTGATTGTCAGAACAAACAATTATCATGCTTTGTTGGCCCATAATATTCCCCTGACCCATCATATGTCCGGCAATGGGCTCTGCCAGTGCGATTACTATTACTGTTATCAATGCCAGTAGTAATAATGCTGACTTTAGTATTCCGGATTTGATCACTTTATTCCCCCCGTTCTGTACCGGATTTAATAAGCTTAACTATACCGGTGCACATTTATTTGCTCGATTAATATAAACGTCTTGTTATAAGAGCAGCCGCTCTGAAACTTATTTTTACAACTCGAGGTTTAATTAAAAAAGCTACTAAACTAATGAGTCGATGCAGTCAAAAAAAGGACATCGGGTCAGGAATGGAAAAAGCAATTTCCGAAGAAAAATTTAGAAAGGTCTCTGCTCAGTGGATCTAACCTTGTTATACTACACACTTTTTATTTTTTAATACTTTTTCCGTAATTTTCTCCTTTTGCGCAGTTGATCTTTGCAATCTTCAGTACAGACTGCTCTTCACTTCCCGCACGGAAGCAATAGCTCTTCCTACTCTTATCACATAGTGATCACATGCCATTCCTTCAATTTTCAAGGTTTCCTGCGCCAGAAATTCAATTTCCCATTGGTGAATCCTGGGTTTTTAATTTTTACATTTATTGTAACTCTTTTACCAATTAAGGGCTGTCTCAATTACCTCGAATTAGAGCAAGAAAAGCTATCAGAATCGCCCCTCCAAACCCGACCAATCCGACCCAGGAAAAAGCACCTCCATTTAACAGAATATAAGTAGAGATAATAAGCAGGACAGTGAGGTAAAATTCCTTTGAAAAAACATTTTTCTTGTTTTCTTCCTGTTTCACGGAAAGGAATTTATCCCCCATTCCTTCCATTTTTTCGGCAATTTCTCTTATTGCAGCCCTTAATTCGGCTTTTTCGTCTGCCGGCTCAGAAGTAAATTCTATCTGAAGAGCAGCCCCTTTTGGAGCATTAAGCTTTTTATAGGCATCCATCAGCACAGGGATAGCAATAGTTTTAATATTATATTTCGGGTCCAGTTCCAGGCAGACTCCCTCGATAAGCAGGATCGCTCTCTGCAGGGTTGAAAACTCTCCGGGCAGCCGAATATCATATTTCAGGCCGAGTTTGGCATAATTATCACTTTGCCTACCTTCAAGCCCGTAGTTCTGGTTTGCGATCAGATAATCCATATCTTTTCTGAGCCTGCGGATATTCACGTCTCTCGCATCCGCACCTCCTATTCTCAGAAAGCCCTGAGTTGCCCCTTCAACATCCCTGTTATTGATAGCATAATAAAACTCAAGCATATTCCTTTTAAGCTCATCGTCGATACTACCGACAGCCCCGAAGTCAATAAAGGCGATGGTGTCGTTTTCCTGGACTATCATATTGCCCCCGTGAGGGTCAGCATGGTAAAAGCCGTCTATATAGACCTGTTTTAGGTAACTCTTGGTGATGGTACGCGTATATTCCGATTTCTTGCTTTGCGGCACAGACATGTCAATTATGTCCTTGATCTGGACCCCCTGAATAAATTCCATTGTAAGGACATTGGCAGAACAGTAATCAGAATAGATCTCAGGCACCGCAACATTTTTCACATTTTTGAAATTTTCATCAAACCGTCGCATATTAACGGCTTCTATTCTCAGGTCGACCTCGCGGGTAAGCATCTCCTTGATTTCCAGTAAAAGAGCATCAATATCAAAGTTCCCCCCTAAGCCTAGAACCTTTTTCATAACAGGCTTGAAATCGTCCAGGATAGAAAGGTCGATATTTATAGTATCAATAAGGTTTGGGCGAAGAATTTTTACAGCAACCGGTTTGCCTTCCATAACCCCTTTGTACACTTGCGCAATCGAACCGCAGGCAATGGGATTTGGATCGAAGCTGTCAAAAATCTCGATGAAGGCTTTTGCTTTCCTTTCCCTTGAAACCTTCAGTTCCTCTTCACTTTTTTTCCGGGAACGCTCTGCACGCGTCTGGTATTCACAGACACAAGCAAGGTCAAGGGATTCAGCCATTTCTTCAAAAGGCACAGGCTTAACCTTATCCTGAAGGTTTGCCATTTCAATAACATAAGTTTGGGGAACAAGGTCAGGCCGCTTGCTCATGGTCTGCCCCATTTTGATAAAGGTCGGCCCGAGCTCTTCGAAAGCCTGTCTGAGTTTTACAGCCGTCTGCTTGTTCTCGACATCAAAAGCACATGTACAATCGGGATTTGAAATGTAATCGGTGCGCAGATCCCGGTAGAGTTCCGGAATAAGGTTGTACTTTAAAAGGACCCTCGTAACCTCAAGATAGCGCTTTGTTTTCCCCAGCATCCCTAAAGGATTAGACATTATTGTTAATAGAGTTTCTTTATGCTAAGTAAAATTCAATTGAACTCTAACGCTAACTTTTTGAGAGATAAAACTGTGTTTTAAAAAAGCCTATTCTGGAATCTGCAAAATGGCGGCGGAAAAGTCTATTGCCTTTCAACATGAGAATGTTTCTTTTTTTGTATACCGCTTAAGCCCTATAGTCTGCAAGGACATTCCAATGTGGGAAAAGCTTGAATCTGGATGAACGTAGTAGTGCGCAGGCTGCTGGGGTGTTATATCGAAGATTTCATTACTTTCCTGATATTTTCTTGAAACTATTGAGGAAAAATTGGAAATGACTGAGAGTGGTCATTCGTAACTGCAGAAAATCGGAACTATATTGCAGGAATAGAAAACAATTTAATATTAATCAGAAGTATTTTGTAGAGATAATGACACATTTTAAAAGCCTTGACTACGTTAAAAACTCATATAATGCGCGGATTTGCCAGATGACAGAGGAAAGGAAAACCGGAAAGAAGGTAGTTGGTACTTTATGCCTGTTCGTGCCTGACGAGATCATTCTTGCGGCAGGTGCCGATCGTGTTATACTCTGTGGGGGTAAGAATGATACCGTATCCATAGCGGAGCAGTATTTGCCCAGGAATATCTGCCCACTTGTCAAGTCTTCCTTTGGCTCGATCATTAATGACGGTTGCTCTGGTGTAAGATCCTGTTCTCATTTCGACCTGGTGGATATGGTCGTCGCCGAGAATACCTGCGATAGTAAAAAAAAGATGTACGAATTATTGGAAAACTATGTCCCAACTTATGTGCTCGATCTCCCGCAGAGACCCGACAGCCCGGAGGCCATAAAATATTTTTTGGAAGAACTTAACAAATTCAAGAGTGTCATGGAACGGCTGACGGGTAATAAGGTCACCGTTGAACAATTAAAGAAGGAAATAACGTCATTGAACGAGACGAGACAGTTACTTCACAGGCTCTATGACCTGCGAAAAGTGGACCCTCCATTAATCAGCGGCCTCGATGTGCTAAAGGTCATGCAGAAGCAGTATTTCCTCTCGACGGACGAATTGAAAAAATCTCTTTGCATGCTCATCGATGAAGCGGAGCAAGTTGAGACGGACTGGGCGCACAAGCCCAGAATAATGATCTCCGGTTGCCCTATGGCGGGCGGCAACACCAAAGTACCGGAGATTATAGAGAGCAAGGGTGGCGTTATCGTTGCGGAGGAAAGCTGTACTGGCACAAGGTCTTTCTGGGAACTAGTCGACGAGGATAAGGACCCGATGTTGGCGCTGGCCGAACGCTACATCAGAATACCCTGCTCCTGTATGACGCCGAACGACAGGCGTATAGATAATATTTTGGAACTAGCGAGGGAATTTAAAGTCGATGGCGTGGTGTGCTATACCTTGCAATTCTGTCATGGCTACAATATTGAGCGATATAAGGTACAGCAGGCGCTGAAGAAAGCCGGGATACCTATGCTTTCGATCGAGACGGACTACGGCGACTCGGACGTTGAGCAGATCGGACTTCGCGTGGACGCTTTTATGGAGATGCTTTCATGATCTCAGTGGGAATAGATTCGGGTTCGGCCACTACAAAAGCCATCATTGTCAATGGCAATCGTATCGCTGCTCGCGTTGTATTGCCAACTGCATTCGATTTTTTATCTGCTGCAGAAAATGCATATAACAACGTTCTCGCCGATGCAGGAGTCGACAAAAACGATGTGACTGGCGTGTATGCAACCGGATACGGCAGGAACAGCATAAAGTTTGCCGACAAGGCTATAAGCGAGATTACTGCTCATGCCATGGGCGTTTATCACCTGTACCCGGCTGTCAACGGGGTTATCGACATCGGAGGCCAGGATAGCAAGGTTATTTCAGTGAATAGTGGCAGGGTAACTGATTTTCTAATGAACGACAAGTGCGCGGCTGGCACGGGCAAATTCTTAGAGTACACGGCGAAGGCGCTTGAAGTGCCGATAGAAGAATTGGGGGCCCTCGCGCTGGTCTCAAAAACACCCGCCAGCATAACAAGTATGTGTACTGTTTTTGCCGAGTCCGAGGCTATATCTCTCCGGGCGAGAGGGTTTAAAAAAGAGGATATAGCGGCGGGACTCATCGAAAGCGTTGCCAGAAGGGTTGCAGTCATGGTCCGACAAGTTGGGTTAAAACAAAATGTGGCTTTCGTGGGCGGCGTGGCAAAAAACGCCGGAATTAAGATAGTTTTGGAAAAAGAATTGGGCATCTCGCTCTACGTACCTCTGGAGCCTCAGGTCACGGGAGCACTCGGAGCTGCTCTGTACGGCATTAGTTAAAATTGAGCGGGCTGTCTTTTGCTTATTTTACAGGGAATGGAATTTGGGTGATGGGGGTGAGTTACTGAAAACCGTGAATATAAGAATCTCTTTAGATTTTTTCCAAGCACGGGATTGCACTCGTTTTTTCAGAATTGATCAATAACTCACAGACATGACCAAACTTGATTGGTTACTCAAAAAACAAGATTTAATTTTGAGTTATGGAACAAGCTCTACAACTTAATGGTCAATTAGATCAGAAAAAGAAATCTTTTACGGTTTTGCCCTTATTTTCCTGAAAACGTCCTTAAAAGCCAATTTTTTGCTTCCTGAGGGGTAATAGGATACACCTCCTTTTTTAAGAGCTTTGAAAGATTGGGGATTAAAAAAGGAAATGTAGCATACTACAGTTAATCTTTTTTAAAATAGATGACTATAGTTTAGTGTATTTGGGATGTTATGAGCGGCAAAATACTAAAACACGGATGGGTAAACCGAAAAAAGATAGTAATTTTCAGCGTAATCCTTATTTTTTTAGTTGCAGGCGTGATTTTCTTCCTGTCAGCTAAATCTTCTAATAAGATCATTTATGTAAATGCCACCGGGATTGGAGATTACAACTGTGACGGGAGTAACGATCAGGTAGAGATAAATCGAGCTCTTGCTTATGTGGCAGAAAATCCGCAATTTACAACCGTTTATTTGAAAGGTCCAGGTATATATGTCATCTCGGATAGTATTTTTATTGGAAATGATACCGTACTTGAAGGCGATCCCACAGCTGTGATCAAACTTAAAGAGAATGCAAGCTGGGTGAAAGAAAAACCTTTGATTACGCAAATAGACAGTGCAGAAAGTCACGATATTGTTCTAAAAGGGTTTGAAATTGACGGAAACCATGACAATAATAGTGAAATAGGAAACGGGAAAGGGTATTACAATCTAATCTACTTTGTTTATTCTAAAAACATATACGTTCACGATATGTATATGCATGACAGCCATGGAGATGGACTGAAAGTCTCAAGGAGTTCAAATATTAAGTTTTACAATAACACAGTGTACAAACTAGGACATGATGCTCTGTATGTTACCAATTCTTTAAAAGTGAAAGCCTGGAACAACAATATAACATGCAGAACAAATAGTGGTTTAAGGATCTACAATACTAACCATGTAAAATTTCATAACAATATCATCAGCTCCAATGGGGGAGGTGGAGCCGGAATTGAAGTCCAGAAATTCAATCCTCCAGTCACTATGGAAGTCCAGAAATCCAATCCCACAATCACTATGAATGACATCGAAATCTGCAATAATTTGCTGTATGAGACCCATGCTGCAGGCATCTGGATTACAGGTTACGGATCAGAGTATCCCAAATCTGCTGCAAAAGATGTATATATTCATCATAATAAGTTTTACAAAACCGGTACTAATGGGGGTGCAGCGTGGGCAGGGGGTATAGTGCTCAATGGTTTTCAAAGTACTCTTATAGAAAATAATCTATTCGACGGCTGCTATGGTGCAGCTATTGCCCATAAAAAGGTTACTGAAGAATTTTCAGCCCCTGGCTCAGGATATACAACCATTGTAAAAAATAATATAATAGTTAATACACAGCCCAGTCGTACAGCCGGAAAAGGGTATGCCGTATTCAATAATTTGAGCACTAATCATTCATTTATCCTGAAAAATAACTTCCTTTCAAACAACAGCGGTGGAAATTACATGCATGAAAGTTCCACATCGGACTTTGAGTTTGATCCTGGGTTTGTGGAAAAGGTAAGTAAAAATGAGTCTATGAAAGAATATTTCCCCTGGAGGGAAGCAATTTCTGCGGGACCTCAAAGACCTTAACGGATAGATTGTATTTACGCGGTTGAAAATTTTTTCCCAAATCGAGTTGAAATATTCTCATTGCATAATACGAGAAACATATTCAATGAGTCTTTGAGTGGACAAAAAAGTCTTTTATCTGAACGAAATTACCTTGATAATGTCCTGAACCGGACCACATCAACATTTTCGCTGCTTCGTCACGAACTTTTAGTTGCAAAAAAGTGTCTAACTGCAATTTTCTGGATATTAAAACGGTTTTAATTTTATAATTCAACAAATTGAAAAAAGTTAAAAAGCTAATAAAATCTTTTACGGTTTTGCCCTTATTTTCCTGAAAACGTCCTTAAAAGCCAGTTTTTTTGCTTCCTTAATGGTGAAGCCGGCTTCTTTTATATTCTCCACTGTGTGGCGGGTCGTATGGTCTCCAAGCAGGAAAAATAGAATCGGATTGATTAAATCCTCAATGCGGGCAATAAAAGGGTAGCTGCTGTGCACATGCTCAAGGGCTATCAGCTCTCCTGAAGATTTAAGAACTCGCCTCATTTCTTTAAGGGCTTTCACGGGATCAGGAATTGTACAGAGGACAAAGGTTGTAACAACATAATCGAAACTGTTGTCAGGGAACTCAAGGTGCTCGGCATCCATAAGATAAAGATTAATATTGTTCATTTCCTTCGTTTTCTTCAGGGCTTTTTCAAGCATCCCTGTGCTCCTGTCGATTCCTGTTACCGAACATCCTGCCGGATAATATTTAAGATTCCTTCCGGTTCCCACCCCGACTTCCAGAACTTTTCCATTCAGGCCTGAAAGT
The DNA here is from genome assembly GCF_031461075.1 of Methanosarcina baikalica. NCBI lineage: Archaea > Methanobacteriati > Methanobacteriota > Methanomicrobia > Methanosarcinales > Methanosarcinaceae > Methanosarcina > Methanosarcina baikalica. The sequence continues at coordinate 16,125 of NZ_JAVKPK010000030.1, forward strand.
GCCTCTTTTCTCCATGTCCGAAAAAAGAGAAGCTCCAGCGGCAAATCTATCAGCTCATAGATGGATGCTATTCGGTTGTATTTTGAGGCTACGGACATTAAATAAATTTACGCTTTCCTTCTCATTAGCTTTTCCGGATATCAGAGGAAACCGAATAAGTTAGTAAGTCAGGACAATTTTTCCGGGAATTTTCCGAAAAAGGCAAGGGTCTACCTGATAAAATCGCTTTAGAGGAACACTCCCTGAAACCGATTCATATTTAAGCGTTAGGATTAATACCACGCTACAGATTTTCTTATATCTGGCTCGTTTACAGCATAAGAGCAAATAAAAAGTGAGCGAGATCAGCACATACTTACCTTATATTTATACCTACACGGAAAATGTACGCACATCAGACCGGGCAAACCCAAAGATACCTTCGGTCTCACAGGCATTACTACTCTAATAAAATGCTAATAGAGATTCTCACGTATACATGTTAATTTCACAAAGATTACAAAGAGGAAATCCGATGAGCAATATTTTACGCAGAGGAAGGCTGAAAGCCGCTCAGGACGAGGAAATTTTACGTTACACCTCTTCAATGGAGGCTGACAGATGGATTTTTGATGCTGACATAGCAGTGGATCTTGCTCACACATTAATGTTAGAAGAGCAGAACATTATAAATGAGGAAGACTGCAGCAAAATCCTTAGCGGGCTTTTGAAAATCAGGGAAGAGGGAATGGAAAAGCTCGATTTCAGCTACGAAGACATTCATATCTCCCTTGAATCCAGGCTTATCGATATGGTTGGAGAAGATGTGGGAGGCAGGATGCACTCGGGACGTTCAAGAAACGACGAGGTTGCAACCTGCATCAGGCTCGTCCTTAGAGAGGAACTGACCGGGCTGCTTGAAGAAATATTCGAGCTCAGGCAAATTTTTCTCTTCCTTGCAGAAAAACATACCGAAACTCTCATGCCGGGTTTTACTCACCTGCAGCATGCCCAGCCGACAACCCTTGCCCATCACCTGTGTGCCCACGAAGCTGCCCTCGGCAGAGACTTTGACCGGGTTCAGGACGCTTATTCCAGGGTAAACCTCTGCCCTCTCGGCGCTGCTGCTTTTGCTTCCACCGGTTTTAACCTCGACAGGAAAAGGACTCAGGAACTTCTGGGCTTTGCAGGCTTACTGGAAAACTCGATGGATGCAGTCAGCAGCAGAGATTTCCTTATTGAGTGCGCCTCAGTATTTACAAACCTCATGATAAACCTGAGCAGGATGGCCGAAGAACTTGTGGTCTGGTCTTCATCCGAATTCAATTTTATAGAACTTGATGATAGGTACGCCTCTACCTCCTCGATCATGCCGCAGAAGAAAAACCCTGACACTGCCGAACTCCTGCGTGGAAAAACAGGAGTAGCCGTTGGTGCACTTATGTCTCTTGTTACGATCTGCAAGGGCCTGCCCCTGAGTTATAACCGGGACCTGCAGGAAGCGACTCCAAATATCTGGCGCTCTGTAGAAACTGTCAGGGCTTCAGTAAGGGTCATGGGAGGTATGGTAAGGACCATGAAAATCCGCCCTGAAGTGCTTGCTGCCCAGTCAGTTGCCGGTTTTACAACAGCTACCGAACTTGCGGACACCTTTGTCCGAGAAACCGGAATCCCCTTCAGGACTGCCCACCAGATCGTTGGGATGCTTGCAAGGGAAAGAGAAAAACCTGCCATGGAAAAGATCGATTCCGTGGCCGAAATTGTTCTGGGCGAATCTCTTTCAAGCAGGGGGCTGACAGAAAAGATGGTGACGGAAGCCCTTAATCCGGTTTCGAACATAAAGAGAAGAAAAATTGCTGGCGGACCCGCCCCTGAAGAAATGCGGCATTACCTCTCAAAAAGGCAGACTGATCTTGAACTTAATAAGCAGGAAATTGCGACCCTGAAAGACATCACTGACTCAGCGTTTGAAAATTTGCTTGCAGTCGTCAACGAGTACAGAAAAACTTGAGGGTTCGGTAAGCACGAAAAAAACACATTTAGTTTTAATATTACTTTGACCTCTTAGTATCACACAAAATACCTAGTATCAAATTAACACCGTATCATACAAAATACCTAGTATCAAATTAACACCGTATCATACAAAAATACCTATTATCTATGCAGTATTTCAAAAAATTTATCATAAAAGGGATTATTCATGGAATTCAAACAGGGCGACTGGATACGTATTGAAAAGAACGGCACTGCCTATGAAGGCAAAGTGATGCCGTCGATGGAAGGATATATTACAATAAAAATGAAAAGCGGTTATAATGCCGGTTTTTCCACGGATAAAGTCAGGATAACTCTTCTGGAAAACAATGGCGAAATTGCAAACGGAAGCCGGAACGGCTGGAAGGAATGCAAATCGGCAAAAGAGGAAACATCAGAGCCCGGAAAGAAGCTTCCGAAAGTCGCAATTCTTTCCACAGGCGGAACGATTGCCAGCAAAATCGACTACAGGACAGGTGCAGTCACATCTCAGTTTACTGCTGACGATATTCTTACCGCTATCCCTGAACTCAAGAAAATAGCGGATTTTAAAGGTAGGGTAATCTCAAGCATCCTTTCGGAAAATATGGATTCGGAATCCTGGCAAAACCTTGCCCGCGCAGTTATGGAGGAAATAGAAGCAGGAGCTGACGGAGTGATCGTAACCCACGGCACTGACACCATGATGTACACTGCTGCAGCCCTTTCCTTCATGATCAAAACGCCTGTGCCTATTGTTCTTGTAGGTTCCCAGAGAAGTGCGGACCGTCCCAGCAGCGACAACGCCATGAATGCGATCTGTGCAGCCCTGGTGGCTATAAGCGACATTGCCGAAGTTTCCGTTGTCATGCACGGCACGACTTCGGACAACTTTTGTGAGATTCACCGCGGAACTAAAGTCCGGAAAATGCATACTTCCCGCAGGGACGCTTTCAAGTCCGTGAGCTCCCTTCCAATAGGGGTTGTGGACTATAACACAAGGGAAATAAAAACTTTCGTTGATTATACCCGACGTGGAGAGACATCTCTCAAATTCAAGCCAGGCATGGAAAAGAAATGTGCCCTTGTTAAGTTTACGCCTGGTTCAGATCCCGAAATCCTTGACTTCTACATCAACGGTGGTTACAGAGGGCTGGTTATCGAAGGTACGGGTCTGGGGCACGTTTCTACTAAATGGATCCCCATGATCCGGAAAGCTACGGATGCAAAAATGACTGTAATAGTGACATCCCAGTGCCTTAACGGCAGAATCTGCGACCGCGTCTATGATACCGGGCGGGACATGCTGAAAGCTGGCGCAATCGAAGGGGAAGATACCCTGCCCGAAACCGCACTTGTCAAGATGATGTGGGTTCTCGGCCAGACCGACGAATTCGACAAAGCTGTTGAAATGCTAAGGGAAGATATTAGTGGGGAGATTACCGAGTCTACGCTTAAGTAAAGGAAACAGTAAAAAGAAGGAATCAATGAATAAATCCAGTAAATCCCTCAAAAAGGAGAATGAACCCTTGAAGGTTCATCTATAATTTCCATCTCCCATAGTAATTTTTCCTTTAACGGGCACCCAGCCCTGTTGTGGGCCGCTGAAGTCGGCATAGATATATTCATAATATTGGTTCCAGTTCCAGCCGTAGATCCACCACTCGTTCCTGCCTGAGAAATGGACTGTCAGAGAAACGTGGGCATCTGGAGAGGTTTCATAGTCGGCATAAATAAGAGAATCGTAATTATAAACAGTCGGAGGTTCTTTGTTTTCCGAATAAGGGAGATCATATGTCGAAAGGTTCAGGTTGTATTCAGGGTTCAGTACGGGCTCGTTTCCGAGAGGAAACTTTGTATTAATTTCTGAATCAGAAGCAAGTTCCCCACGGAATTCTGAAGGCATGGCAAAATGCATATTTTCGGATGAATTTACCTGGCTGCCGGTTTCCGGCAGTTCTTCTCCCAGAATCTCATCACCCTGTTGTGAACTTTCAACAGAGTCGACTCCCGTTATTTCTTCTGAAGTATCACTTATCGCTACCGGAGGAAAACGCATTTTCGGAACGAATCTATCTGCTCTCAATGCAAGCATTTTTCCGTTTTCGGTGTCCACCAGGCTTAAATTCCATTCGTTCTCTTCCTGTAAATACCGGTTTACAAGTTCGTTTCCACTTGCGGACTCATTTTCGTAAACCGGCAGGGGGAGATAGAATGTAACGTTTTCCAATTCGGAGTCTGCCTCAAGATTTATATCATATTCATAAATACTTTTAAGATTTGTATTATAAAGCTGCTCTGTGTGATAGTGTAACAGAGCAGCTCCCAGAAAAATAAAAAACAGGACAGCCACGCTAATTTTCATTAATTTACCCATAAAAGTGCCCTCTTGAATCGAGTAATTTTTCAGATCCTATTTGGCATGATCAGAGTATATTATCAGCATCATATTCTATAAAACGTACTCTGGCTTAGAATTTACTTTACTCAATATATTTAAATAACAAAAAGCGTTAAATGTACAATGCTAACAGGTATCATGTTAGCTGTTATCAGGATGTTCTCTATGAAGGTGTTGTAGATGTTAGGAATAGATGATCCGCAAATCTGGCTTGCATATCTTGCTTGTATATTAAGTGCACTCGGGTGCATGGTTTATGGGGCATTGAATTGGAGAGAAGGGGAAGAAGAACAGGCAGTAAAGAGCGGTACTCAGAAACAGGTGATTCAGGATCAGTAAGTGGGTCCTGGATTTACTCTAAAGAGTTCGCTTCAGTCAAACTTTTTTACAATGCCTGAGAAAAAACAGTAGTCGAAACTATTCTGGAGTTATTTTTATGGCAGTCAGTACTTCACTTCTGATCCTTTTTGTCATTGTTTACTTTGCATGCACTTTCTACGTTGCCCGGCTGGGATATAAGAAAAATTCCCAGACAGATGGGTATATGCTTGCAGGCCGACGCGTGCACCCGGCAATTATGGCTCTCTCCTACGGAGCTGCGTTTATCAGTACTTCTGCGATTATAGGATTCGGAGGAGTAGCCGCTTCTTTAGGAATGGGGCTTATGTGGCTTGTCTTCATGAACATCTTTTTCGGGATTTTCATTGCCTTCGTGGTCTTTGGCCCCGGAACCCGGCGCATGGGGCTAAACCTCGGAGCCATAACTTATCCTGAATTTATAGGAAAGCGCTTCCAGTCCAGGTTTATCCAGGCTTTTTCCGGGCTTCTTGTAGCTGTTTTCATGCCTCTTTACGCTGCAAGCGTAATCATAGGGGCGGGTCGGTTTCTTGAGAGCACGCTTGGGATAAATTATAACTTCGCTCTCCTGATCTTTACTGTTATCATTGCATTTTATGTGATTAAAGGTGGTCTCCTCTCAGTAATGTATGTAGATGCCATGCAGGCCACTCTTATGCTCATAGGAATGACTCTTCTGCTAATATATACCTACAGTAAGCTCGGAGGAGTTGTAGAAGCCCATCAGGCTCTTACTAACATGGCAAACCTTGTTCCTCAGGCTCTTGTTGATCAGGGGCACAGGGGCTGGACTGCAATGCCAGCTTTTAATTCTCCAATCTGGTGGACAATGATTTCCACAATCATAATGGGAGTAGGAATAGGAGTACTTGCGCAGCCCCAGCTTGCAGTCAGGTTTATGACTGTAAAAGATGACCGTTCTTTGAGAAGGGCAGTTGCTGTGGGAGGTCCCTTCCTCCTCATGATGGCAGGAGTAGCATATGTTGTAGGAGCTCTTTCCAATGTATATTTTTACAGGACAACAGGAATGATCTCCCTTCAGGTTGTCCCGGACGGAAATACTGACCTTATAATGCCTGCATTCCTGAACCACGCAATGCCTGAGATGTTTGTGGCACTCTTCATGCTCAGCCTGCTCTCGGCAGCAATGTCTACTGCAGCTGCCCAGTTCCATACAATGGGTACAGCAATAGGGTACGACTTTTACCAGCAGGGTCTCATGAAAGGCCAGTCAACCGCAACTACAGTCCGCGTTACGCAATTTGGGATTGCTTTTACCATTCTGGTTTCAGTCATTCTGGCTTACCTGCTTCCTGTAAGTATTATCGCCAGAGCTACTGCCATGTTCATGGGCCTGTGCACAGCTGCTTTCCTGCCCCTCTACATTGGAGCTCTGTTCTGGAAACGTACAACAAAAGCCGGAGCAACTGCAAGTCTTGTTGCAGGCTCGATAAGCAGTCTCTTCTGGCTGGTCTTTATCCATGCAAAAGAAGCAGTGCCTCTCGGGATCTGCCAGGCAATCTTTGGAAAAGCAACTTTACTTGCCGGCACCTGGTCTCTTGTAGACCCAATTCTGGTCGCAACCCCTCTCTCCTTCCTTGCCCTTATTGTGGTAAGCCTTATGACACCCCAATTCTCGCCAGAGTTCCTGAAGAAGACTTACAGGCGAAGATTTGAAGATGAAGAGGAAGACGCCTCCGAAAACGCATCACACAAAGCAACGGATTCTGCAGGCGTTTAAGCCTGCACCTCTATTTCCGCGCTTTATTTGTAATTTCTTCTTCCTTTATTTCCTGCTCTTTTTTCAAATAAAAAGTAGAATGTTTTAGAAGTTTTCAGTTTGAAACTCCAAAATAGGCACTGAAAAGGTTATCCGTTATCTTTTCGGACAGGCAGTGTCTGCCCTCCGTGAGGCATAAGGTGAATCTTTGCATCAGGATTTTTTGAAAGGACTGCAGATAATGCGTCCTCCAGGCTTGCCATTGGAGTAAAGAATGCAGTTCTTGTTTGTTCGTCCGGGAGCTTTGATACCAGGTAAAGCTTGAATTTTTTTGCAACTTTTGCAACGATCGCAGTCTTGTGTCCCCCGAACTCAAAACAATGTTTGAAACGCTCGATTGCCTCGTCAGGGCTCCGACATTCCCTATTCCAGCACTCATAGACCTGGTTTCCTATCCCTTCGGCGCATTCGGCAACAAGGATGATGGAGCCTCCTTCCTTTACGGCCTGAGTCGCATTGTCAAGAGCCTTGTTTGCCTGGAAAAGGTTGATATCTTTCGGAAAGCCTCCGCAGGAAACTATTACCGCATCAGCAGGCTCTACAGGTACCTTGTACATGGAATCCACAACCTCTACGCCTTTCCTGTGGGCCTCTATAAAGTCTCCGGCAACGGCAGAAACTATCTCTTTTTTGCTGTCAAGCACCACATTCAGGATAAAATCAAGGCCGGAAATTTTTGCGGCTTCTTCCATGTCCTGCCTGACAGGGCCATCGACCCTTCCGGAAACAGCTTTTTCCTCTATCATCATTTTGTGGTTTGTGAGGACAGCCGCATGAGAACTTACACCAGGAAGTACTGATTTTGCCCCTCCGCTGTATCCTGCGTAATAATGGAATTCGATGCTTCCCGTCCCTATAATAACATCTGCATCCAGGACATCTTCAAATATTTCTATGGGGGTCCCGCGAGAGGTCACACCAATACGTCTGCATCTACGGGTATCGTGCTGAATGCATCGGATCTTTTTGTAGATCTCCTCACTGACCAGTTTTTTGGATTCTTCTTCAGTCTGGTGGCGGTGGAGCCCAAGGGCAAAGACAATTCTTATATTTTCATCCTTTGCGCCTCCCAGATGAAGTTCTTCAAGCAGAGGTGGAAGGATCTTTGCAGTTGGGGTTGGCCTGGTAACATCGCTTACTATAATTGCAACTCTTGAATCAGGGTTTACAATCTCAGAAAGACGTCTGCTTTTTATGGGATTTTCAAGTGCCTTTTTAATCAAAAAAGCCGCATCTCCCATTTTTTCAGGTTCAGAGGGCAAAATAACACTGGAGATGTTTCTCTCAGGGATCTCCAGCTCAATTACCGCGCTTCCAAAAGCTAGTGGAATCTTCTTTATGTTTGCAGTCATGTTCATGCCGATGCTTTCATCTTGATGCTGTAAAATTAGGGATAACCAATTATAAAATATGCTTTAGAGGCAGTTCAAACCTGCGGTTTAAACCTGCTACAACAGTAGACAGGTTTACTGACTTTAACTTTTGCTGATTTCGCTTTTCTTACAGAATTTCTGTTCCACTTTCTGCGTTTTTATCTATAGTTATTTCTTTTCTTATCTCTTTACAGGCAGGGTACACCCTCCATTAGGCATTATATGAACTTTAGCCTCGGGATTTTCGGAAAGAATCTTCTTAAGTGCTTCTTCGATGCTTTTTACGGGCGTAAAGAAGGCTTTTTTGCTTTCCTCTTCCGGAAGCTTTGAGACGAGGTAAAGTTTGAATTCTTTCGCAGCCCTCCCGACAATAGCAGCTTTATGCCCGCCGAACTCAAAACAATGCTTGAAACGCTCGACTGCCTCGTCAGGGGTCTTGCATTCCCTATTCCAGCACTCGTAAACTTTGTTTCCTATTCCTTCGGCACATTCGGCTACAAGGATGATTGAACCCCCTTCTTTTACTGCCGGGATAGCATGTTCGAGGGATTTTGTTGCCTGGTAAAGGTTGATATCCTTCGGAAACCCCCCACAGGAAACAACTACAACATCCGCAGGCTTTATGGGCACTTTATACATGGAATCCACATATTCCACACCTTTCCTGTGGGCTTCGATAAAATCGCCTGCAACGGCAGCAACTATCTCTTTTTCGCTGTTGATTACGACATTAAGGATAAAGTCAAGCCCCGCAATCCTTGCAGCTTCCTCAATGTTTTGTCTTGCCGGACTACCGGCTTTTCCTGAAAGGGGACTTCCTTCGAAAAGTTTGCTATAAAAGCTATGGAATGAAAGTATGGATTTTTCGGAACTGACCCCTGGAAGGATAGATTTTCCTCCCCCTCCATAACCCGCATAATAGTGAAATTCCAGTGTCCCTGTGCTTATGATCAGGTCGGAGTCAAGCACTTCTTCAAAAACTTCAACAGGAGTTCCGAAACTTGTCTCCCCTACAAGTCTGCATCTTTTTCTGTCGTGCTGGATGCACCTTATATTTTCAAAGATTTCTTCCCCTACAAGCTGTCGGCACTCTTCTTCAGTCTGTAAGCGATGGAGCCCAAGAGCAAATACAATAGTGATATTCTCATTTTTTGCTCCTCCAAGATAAAGCTCTTCAAGTAGAGGAGAGAGAATTTTCGCAGTCGGAGTCGGTCTCGTAACATCGCTTACGATGATTGCAATCCTTGAATCCGGGTTTACGATCTCGGAAAGCCTTTTGCTTTTCGTGGGATTTTCAAGTGCTTTTTTAATAAGGAAAGTTCCTTCTTCCTTTATTTTAGATTCCGAAGGCAGGATGATACTTGAAACATTTTTTTCAGGTATGCTCAGCTCAGAAATCCCGCTTCCAAAAGCGAGTGGAATCGTTTTTACATTGGTAGTCATGCTTATTCCGATGTTTTCGTATTTATGCTATAAAATCGTATAGGTAAACAATATAAATTAAGCTCTAAAAAGAATTCAAAGCTGCAGTTAATATTAACTTCATATTATACTTAATTTCCACATAAGACAGAGTCTACCTTCTTCTATCATAAAAACTCACATACAAAACTGTTAAATTAGTCAACGAGATAGGATTAAAGTAAAATTTAGCGAAACTTAAGTATGTAAATAATTGATGTCAAGAAAAATGTCAATAAGAAACATCTGCGGAAAGTCGGATGCCTCTTTCTTTCATCTATAGCAAAATTATAGAGGAATTTGCATTGATCTGAAAGTTTCCAAAGAGCGTCTGTTTGTTCTTTTGTTGGGCATATTTCAACTTTCGCGGTCAGATACACCTTTTACTCTTCCATTAAGCATAATTCCTGGTCTGGAATAGAATTTTCATGCATTATAGGCATCATAGATCTGCGCGACCCAGACAACCATTCCCATTAAAATTCCAATTCCTATAACACTCATGAATCCACAGATTATCAGGGCTATCCAGATGCCCAGTGCCTTGGACAGCTCTCCCTTTACAAGCTGGCCCATACCAGGAATAAAAAATGAAAATAGTGCCGGAACTCCGTGTGTTTTATTACAATGGCTCATAAATTTCCCTTTTTATATTAGTAATGGATAATCGAAATAAATAATGTAACGCGCAGTATTATAACTTTTCAATAGGGTTAAAATAACACATTCAAAAATAATATTGGTACATAAGCCTGCCTGTTGCCTGTTAATTCTGCCTTCACGTCTACTTTACTGAATTTTTCGGGAGTGCAATAAATCGGATTTTTTGAAACGTATTCGATACGTACGGATATCGACTACTACCATCGTTCGTTAGGCTACGAACTATTTTAAAATAAACTGGAGCAGAGATTACACGTTATACTATAGCCTTAAAATAAGTCCGGACTTTTTATTGTTACTTTGAATCTACCCGGAAAGTTATAGACTTTTTGCAATCCGGTTCACAGGATTTCTCTTTTAATCCAGAAATTTCTTTTTAATATTTCTAAATATATGCCAAAATTAATATATATTATAATATTAAACTACAGGATATATTTCAGTTTAAATTAAAAATTATAGAATGTTCAAATTAACTGTTCATACGAACTTTTTCTGAAATATATTGGTTTTTCAACCTTACATAAAAACTAATTGGTTTTTTTTAATTTACAGGTTGCCTGGAGTCTGGTTATGGATAAAAAAGACAACAAAAAATCAATATTGGGTCAACTTAAATCTCTATGGAACTCATTTCCAGAAGTTCTAAAATTGGTTGGCACCATACTGAGTATAGCTATCGCTCTTAAAGTCCTGTTTCCTGCAGCAATTGTGGAAATCAATACTTTTAGTGCAGGTCCGGAACTTATCGAGCCAGGAGAACCTTCAGTTTTAAGCTGGGGAGTCTCTGGCGCTAATAATGTTACCATAGAGCCTGGCATCGGAGCAGTAAATTCTAACGGGTCATTTTCTGTTAATCCCCCTGAAACTACAACTTACAAACTTATAGCGACAGGTAACAAAAAGGAAAAAGTAGCATTCTGCACGGTTACGGTCAAAGGAGATTCTTTGCTTATCAATTCATTTGATGCAAGTCCGGATGCCATTAAACCAGGAGAGAGTGCGATCCTGAACTGGCACGTTTCCGGGGTTTCAAACGTTACTATCGAGCCAGATATTGGAGTTGCAGAACCTACAGGAACATTTGATGTATCCCCTGCTAGAACTATCACATATAAACTCACAGCTTCCAACGGCGATAAAGAGGATGCAGCTTACTGTACTATTGCAGTTGAGGAGAACCCTACATCTCCTGAAAACGTTCTTCCATCAAACCTTTCATCTGCTGAAGAAAGCCTGACACCTCAAGAGACCCCGGTGTCCCAGGAAGATCCGGCATCTCAAGAAAATCTGCCTTCTATCGGTTCATTTAATGCAAATCCGGATGCTATTGTGAAAGGAGAGAGTTCCAATTTAACCTGGAATGTTTCCTCAGCTTCAAAAGTCTCCATAGAACCCGGAATAGGGGACGTAGGTTTAACTGGCAGCCAGCGTATATTCCCCGATGAAACCACTACTTACACCCTGATAGCTAAAAATGAATTAGGAAGCTTGAATGCTACCAAAGTCGTATTCGTACAGGAGCCTTCTGTACCTGCCTCTTCAGAACCGGTTTCTACGTCTTCTCCTGCACCGATTTCAACGCCAGAGCAACTTTCACCAGCAGACGGAACTGTATTTGACAGCTCAACGTCCGGGATTACACTGGAATGGAAAGCTGTTACGGGAGCGGCAAACTATACAGTAGAAATCGATGAATATGACTCAGACTCCGGTTTGTGGCTTTCGGAGTCAACCGGATCACGGATAAAGTCCGGTATAACCAAAACCGGTTATTCTTTTGAGCTTCCGGTTAAGGCACCCGGCCGCTGGCGCGTATGGGCTGTAAGTCCCGGCGGTCAGGAAAGTAATAAAAGCGATTGGTGGAATTTCAACTACACAATTAAATCCCGGGATGAAGTACAGCTAAATACGTAATATTATATAGATACATTATTTTCTATACCGAAGTAATTATCACAAAGCCAGAAAAACCTGCATAGGGCCATGATTTCCAGAAAACAAACCGCAAACCTTCCAGAATGGGACCCGCCTGCTCCGTCAACAGTCTATATCAAAATTAAAAACATCCCATACGAAACCTTCAAAAAAAGGCTGAATCAGGGGTTGGTGACCACCGAGCTTGCCCAGATACGACACCGGTTGGAAAGGCATATCTACTGCTGCGGGATCTGTTCTAAGTACGTGAACGGATACTGCGTCATTACGAACAGGAAGGCTGAACCAGAATGGATTTGCAAGTCCTTTGTGCCAAAAAAGGAATTTATATACGTTGATGCCGGGTCTGGCACGGAAACGGCTGCAGACTTCAGGCATCTTTCTGAAACCGGGCTTCGGAAGGACAGTATCGAATGTGAGACCCTGGAGGAAGGAAGCAAGAAAAATGCAGAAAACCTCTATGAGGAAGGAGTAATTCTTTACAGGCAGGGCAGGCTCAGGCTTGCACTTGAGAAGCTTGACAGTGTGCTTTCCGAAAACCCACAGCATTTTGCAGCTATGTTTCATAGAGGAAATGCCCTGCTAAAACTCAAATGCTATGAAGACGCTCTTGAAACTTTTGAAAGAGCCTTTCAAATCAATTCCGATCATGCAGGGCTCTGGACCAATACGGGATTTACGTTCCTGAAGCTCGAACGTTTCAGGCCAGCGCTTGAGGCTTTCGAGAGGTCAATCTCCCTGAACCCTGTGCAGAAAAATGCCTGGGAAGGGAAGGACGCTGTGCTTTGCCGGATGCGCCAGTGCGAAGAAGATTTGAAGGAAGCCGAAAAAGCCCTGGAAATAAATCCTGAGGATGCAGACGCCTGGTTTAACAAAGGGAAACTGTATTTCAAGCTCGGAGAGCTTGAGAAGTCCAGCGAGGCTTTTGAAAAGGCCCTTGAGACAAAGCCTGAGAACGCAGATTCCTGGTATCTCAGGGGAAAAGTACTTTTTGAAACCGGTCTGGAAAAAAAAGCCCTGCAAGCTTTTGAAAAGGCAATCCGGCAGAAGCCAGATTTTCCCGATGCCTGGTATGAAAAGGGCAGAGTTTTCCTGAGGCTTGACAACCCGAAGGCAGCAGAAAATGCTTTTAAAATAGCGGCTGACCTGTGGAAAAATATGGGGCTCAAAAAAAAAGCTGAAATAGCCCGTGAAAGGGCTAAAAGACCTGGCTTCAGAGAATATTGAATTTTACGGGAAACCGGTTTTCATAGAATATTAAACAAATAGTAAATTTAAATTCCCCATTCGGTTCGTTCAATCTGTTTTAGACCATCTATTAAAGATAGGCATGTGTGACGTAACGCCGCATCATTCTGTGGCTATTGAAATAATAGGCTATCATGCCTATGGAATTATTGATTAACCTGAACCATTCATCCCTGCGCTCGTAGTACATGGGGACGATAATATAATAGAGCTTATTGTAAAGATCGCTAAGTTCGGCGGCTTTCGCCTCTTCCTCAGAGAGACTTTCTTCGGGCTGAGGTCCCATAGACCAGCCGGTTACACCTTCAATCCATCCTTCGATCCACCAGCCGTCAAGCACGCTGAAATTCACGACTCCGTTATGGGCAGCTTTCATGCCGCTTGTGCCAGATGCTTCGTAAGGACGGGTTGGAGTGTTCAGCCAGAGGTCAACTCCAGAGACCATTTTTGCGGCAAGGTCCATATCATAGTTTTCCAGGAAGACAATTTTTATTTCTTCCCTGAGTACTTCCATAATTTTGAAAATGTCCCTGATAATCTGTTTTCCAGCTTCATCATGGGGGTGAGCTTTACCTGCAAAGATAAGCTGAATTTTGCCTCTCCTGTTTATTTTCCTGAGCATCTCAAGGTCTGAGAGGATTAATGTTGCGCGCTTGTATGCTGTCATACGCCGTGCAAAGCCTATGGTCAGGGTCTCATAGTCCATACCTATCCCGGTCCTTTTGTTCACCTCATCGATTAGGGCTCTTTTTGCATTCCAGTGTGCTTCCCAGATCTCACTGTCCGGAATCCCTCCTATCCTTACAAGGAGTTCAGGCTCATTTGCCCAACCAGGAAGGTATTGATCATAAAGTTTCCTGAAATAAGGAGAAGTCCAGGTGTATGAATGAACGCCGTTTGTGACCGCCTGAATTTTGTAGCCTGGAAAAAGTTCGCTTGAGATCCGGCTGTGTCTCTTCGTGACTCCATTTACATAATTAGACAGGTTAAGAGCAAAAAGGCTTGTATTAAAACGGTCTGCTCCTCCTAATCTTCTAAGGATATCCATATCGTTTTTTTCCTGAATAAGGTCTTCTACAAGGCCGTAATCAAACTTATCGTGCCCTGCTTCTACCGGCGTATGGGTAGTAAAAATGCAGAGGTCCTTTACTTTTGTCGAGTCCGTACCGTTGCGCCTCAGAAGTTCCAGGGCGAGCAGGCTTGAATGTCCTTCGTTCATATGGTACTTTCTGACCTTGAAGCCCAGCGCATCAAGCATCCTTACCCCTCCTATCCCCAGTACTATTTCCTGCTTGAGCCTGTAGCGCTGATCTCCTCCGTAGAGAAAATCCGTAATTCCCTTGTCTTCCCATTCATTCCCTTCGACATCGGTGTCGAGTAAAATAATGGGTACGCAGCCTCCTGTAAGGCTTTTGCAATTATAAAGCCAGGCTCTGAGCTTAACATCTCTATTCTGAATTTTTACGCTTACCTCTTCCGCAAGAGGAGTCATGAAACGAGCAGGATTCCACTCTTCAGTGTGCTCTATCTGATTTCCTGAAGGGTCAAGAATCTGCCTGAAATAGCCTTTATTACTCACCAGTGTTACTGCCACCAGCGGGATATTCAAGTCCGCAGCCGAGCGAATCGTATCCCCTGCAAGTACGCCTAATCCTCCTGAATAAGTCGGAATTTCACTGATAAGTCCTATTTCCATTGAAAAATAAGCAATCTTTTGTCCATTCAATACTCCCTGAAGATCATTCATATTATCAAACTTCCCTTCTTTATTTTGTAGACAGATATATCTAAAAACATATCATCGGTGATATATCAAATTGACCTTGGCAGTTAATTTAAGAGGCAGATTTATTTTTAGGAAGGTAAAAGAAAGGGCTTTTCTAAAGTCTGAAGAAGAGAGCTTATTAAGGAAGAAAATAGACAAGTTTGTACGGGATTCTGCGGTCTGCAAGCTTGTAGGAAGCTGACGGGATAGGACCCAAATATATTCTTAAAGGAGCTTGACAATAATACCATTACTTCGTAAAAATTACAAATTTCTATTTTAATATATATATTTTTTCCTTATATTATCTCATTTTCCATATTTTCTCTGGTTAGATTTCCTGATGCCTTTATCCTTTCAAGTCTCTACATTCTGATACCTTCTAAAAGCCAAATCACAATGTTTTTAATTTAGTGGGTATTTCTATGTATGCTAGCAAAAAATGTAAATAGGGGAAATTATCTCATAGCTTCCTGTAAAAAGTTATATTTAGGGAGAATAAAATGTCTAAAACGGTTTCGAACCCGGCTAAGAATGGAATCAACAGGCAAAAATCCTGTAAATTTCTGAACGAGATGGCTTTATGCAATGCTCTTGAGATGGCAAAGGAGCTGATCTCGGTAATAAATAAGGTTCCGGTCACTGTTTTTCTTTGGAGGCCCGAAAAATACTGGCCTGCAGAGTTCGTCTCCGAAAACATAAAGCAGTTTGGATACACTGTAGAAGAATTCACATCCGGGAAACTTCTTTATGGAAATATTGTATATCCTGATGACCTGGAGAGAGTTGAAAGAGAACTTTCTAGGAGAATTGAGGAAGATTACGTTGACTTTTCCCAGGAATACCGCATCCTTACGAAATCAGGGGAAGTACGCTGGGTTGATGAAAGGACTTTTATTGAAGCCGACGAAAACGGGGCCATAAAGTATCTTAAAGGCATAATTCTGGATATTACCGAACGGAAGAGAAAAGAGAAGCTGCTTTATGTCCAGAGGGATCTCGGCATCGCTCTTAGCTCTTCAAATTGCCTGAACGAGACTCTTGAGATATTACTGGATTCCTGCCTTCAAATAGATGAAATCAATGCCGGAGGAATTTATCTTATTGATGAAGCGACAGACGACATGAATCTTGCCATTCACCGAGGCCTTTCTCCTAATTTTGTCGAGCATGCTTCCCATTACAGTGTGAATTCTCCAAATACCAGACTTGTTATGATAGGGCAGCCTGTTTACAAACAGCACATAGACCTCCTTCTCACGTCGAAAGACGAGGCACTCAGGCAGGAAAACCTCAGGGCCACAGCACTTATCCCCGTAAAATCAGGCAAAAAGGTTATTGCAGCTTTTTATCTTGCTTCGAGCTTCGAGTACGAGCTTCCGGATACTGTGCGCACGGTTATTGAAACCATTACAACGCAGTTCGGAATCTTTATCTCCCGGATCCGCCTGGAAGAAAAACTAAAAGAATGCTTAAGGAAGAGAAAATCTTAAATAGGGACTCTTTTTATCCTTCAGGCTCTTTTTTGAAATTATTGCCGGAAAGAAGATACTTTTGTTCGATTGAACACTGGAAGCAGGTGCGAAAAACGTACATCATGAAAACATGATTCTGTCACCTATTTTTTTCAATCGAGGTTCACTATCTTTTTTTGACTTGCGGTGGGAAAATAGTACAGTTACGACATTGATATTCCTGCTGGCTGCAGATATAAGTAAAATTTATAAATTTTGTCCCTATAAACTGTATAGGGAAAAGACAGGATAAATGGTGGTTTCCCTTTTCACAGCATAGAATTGGAAGAACTGTTAAGGATATATACGATATCCTGGCAGACTCAGTGTAAAATTTAATCAAGCGGAGTTTTAGCTGAAAGTTATAACATTTTGGTGGGGACTATGGCAGAAGAGCTTAAAGATAAGATTTACGAATACCTTTCAAGTCATTACTACCTGAACCTTGCAACCGTAAGCCCGCAGGGCAGGCCAATGGCCCATACAATGGCATATGTGTCTGAAAATGCAGTCACATATCTTGCAACCAATAAGAATACCAGAAAAGTCCAGAATATTATGCACAATCCTTATGTGGCGTATACTGTCGATGAGGATGATCCCGATTGGTTTAATATGCAGGCACTTCAGGTGGAAGGCAAGGCATCAATAATTACCGGCGAAAATGAACTGCGTGAGGTTGGGGAAATAATGGTGGCCAAATTTCCGGTTGCTGCAGACATGCCACCTGATTCGGACATTATCATGATCAAAATTGAGCCGGAAGTTATCTATTATCTGGATTACAGTATCAAGTTCGGGCACAGAGAGCAAGTAAATCTCTGAGACCTGCATTTTTTATTTTTTGGTAAAAAAGTTGCTCCATACTTGAATGTAATCCTTTAATTTTTTTTCATCCCTGAGAGTGATTTTTCAACTCTTTCATTCAACTATTTTAAAAAACTTTGAACAAGAGGATAGAATAAAAGCTAGACTATCAAAATAGAATATAATTTTGATTGCCATGGATAAATATTGAAATAAAAATAAGGCCAAAAAAAGAATGTAAAAAGCAAAGCAACGTGATTTTGCTTCTATTTTTTATTTCTATTTTCAGACGCCTGATGGAATCAGTACTCTGTCAATTCCGTGGATGACACTATTACTTGCAATGATATCAGGCTCTACAACTGTCGCATTTCCTACCATTACCTGTCCGCTTTTTGTGGTATTCACCGAGAGCTTATCAGTCTCCACGGAAGTAAGGAAATTCATATTTTTAAGGTCTGAAGCCTTATATTCTCCGTTGACCACATGATAGGTTAAACTGTTCAGTCTCTTCTTATCATTCCGAAGGTCATCAAGCACACCTTCTGGAAGGCTATCAAAGGCTTTGTGCGTAGGGGCAAAGACGGTATAAGTTCCCCTTTATTAAGAGTCTCTTCAAGTCCTGAATCTCTCACAAGTGAAGCAGAGGTAGTATATCCTGCCCCTTCCGCAGTCTGAAGAAGTTGATTTTAGGATGGGCTTGTTAAAGAATACTAATTTATACACGCTGTGTAATTATGTACAGTGGTGCACGGATTATGGCAATTACATATCATGATATCAAGCCATGGGGCAGGTCTTTAAACGAATATGTCAGAATGTTTAATTTAACACCTGCCGATCTCGAGCGAAAGATCATAGGTTGTGGAGACGGACCTGCAAGCTTCAACGCAGAGCTTACAGAACAGGGCGGCAATATCATATCAGTTGATCCTGTTTACTTTTTCAGTGCTGACCAGATTAGACAGAGAATTTATGAAACCTATAATGACATTATTGACCAGACCCGGAAAAACCAGGATAAATTTATCTGGCAAGAAATCGGCTCAGTTGAAGAACTCGGAAGAATAAGGATGTCAGCTATGGAGAAATTTCTGGAAGATTTTTCGGGAGGCGTGATGCAAAAAAGATATATTCCGGGTGAACTGCCCTTGATGCCTTTTAGTGATAAAGAGTTTGATCTGGCGCTGTGCTCACATTTATTATTTCTCTATACAGATAACCTGTCACTGGAGTTTCATTTAAAATCGATAGAGGAGTTATGCAGGGTTTCCAATGAGGTCAGAATATTTCCGTTATTGAACGTAAATGCCGATCGATCGTCATACGTTGAGCCTATAATCGATTTTTTAAGGGCGAGAAACCGAGATGTAAAGGAAATAAAGGTAGCATATGAATTTCAAAAGGGTGGAAACACAATGCTAAGAATTTGTTGAAACATTATGAGGTAACAGATTTTGACTTAATTTAGATTTAATAAAATATTATTAAACTGGATTTTGAATTTTATAATTTCACAAAGATTCTATAAAGTACCTATTAGATGAGATAAACTGAACACATACAGGAATAATATACAAGCCCTGAAATCTTAAAACTAATGAGATAGATAAGCTCGATTCCACCTCTTAGCAGGATTTTAAAAACCATATGCACGAGCTGATCCCAAAACTCAAAGTTACTTCTCTTAATTTAGTATTATGGATAACCGATAGGTTTCTGATCCTGAAAAATGATCCTGAGAATCTTACTGAGTGAGAATGAAATTGGTTTTAGAACGAGCTCAAATGTAGAATCAAATTTAATATTAAGACACGCTCTAAGAGAACTCTATTTTTCCAGCTTGTAGGCAGGAACTACTTATCTACAGGAAATTCTTAAGTCGAAGTGTTAATTTGGATGTATCTTCTAAATAAAAGTGCCGTTTATCTCCTTTATTCTGGCTGCACAATTTCAAAAAGAGAAATATCACTCACGGCGTTTTCTCAGGATTTCAAGCAGTTCATTTGCGTTGATAAGCATAATCTCGGTTGCAGCATTTGAAAGCTCTCGGGAACAGCGTGCCGCTGTAAAAGCCTGTGGTGCCGAAAGGTCCTTCCAGAGAGGAGGTAGAAGAGAAATCGAATTTACCATCCCGCCAATAGGATCCGGAGATACATAAAAGACTTTGTTTATGCCGGCAGAGATGAGCCTGACCAGGCACATGGGGCAGGATTCCAGAGATGTATAGAGGGCATATTCTTTCAGGGTGGTAATTTGCGGGTTTTCTTTTTCAAAATAGTTTACAGTTACCATCTCTGCATGTAGGTCGCTCCGAAAATAAGGGGAATACACCAGATTATGACCCATGGCAGCAATCTCGCCTCCAGCACTTACCAGAACACTCCCGACTCCATAGTTCCCTGAATTTACGGATTTCAGCGCAAGTACGTCCGTAAGCCAGGCATAAGGGTCATCCGGATACTCAGGAAAAAAGTCGTATTCTTGCAACCAGTTCTTCAAGTTAATAATATTTTCGCTTTGAGAATCGATTTTTTTAAGTATTCCTTCTCCAAGATCCCTTATACTATATTTAAACCTCAATATCTTCCCCTACTTTATTCAAAAATTTCGAATAGACTTTATCTCTGAAGGTTACAAAAATACACAAATCATACATCCAATACATAATTCTAACGCTTAAATATATAAATTTGTACTGCAACCATCTTGATGGTGAGTACTATAGTAAAATTAAGTGAAGAGATTAAAACTGCCTTTTCAAAGGTAAAGATTTTTCCCGTGGCTACGGCCTCAAAAGATGGAATTCCCAATGTAGTACCGATAGGGTTCTGCCAGCTTGTAGATGATGAAACGATCTGGATTGCTGACAATTTCATGGCCAAATCTCTGGCAAATCTTGAAGAAAACCCGAATGTTGCAGTCTATGTATGGGGGCCGGATACACGCGGTTGCTTCCAGATAAAGGGTAAAACGCAGATTTTTAATTCAGGGGAAAAATATGAAAAAATGAAAGCAATTGTGAATGCGGCAAAACCCGGACTCCCTTCAAAAAACCTTATAGAAGTCAGGATTAGCGATGTATTCCAGTGTGCTCCAGGCCCTGGTGCAGGAACAAAATTACTCTAACCTAAACTGAAATTGTAGCCATATAAAGGAAATATCTGGATACGCGTCTCGTATCCAGATAGAAAAACATGTTATGGCGTGGAGTGTCGAAATGGTTGAAAATAAGGAAAATCCTCCTGTTTTTTGTGAAAAGCTCTGTATAGTCTGCAAGGGTGCAAGAGAGGGGAATGGAATTTGCAAGACTATTCAGAACATTGAATTGAAAATTTTCGGGAAAAACGGTTGTATCTGGGGAGCGGCAAGAACAAAATATTACGGAGTCACTCCTGATAAAAAACTGCCTGATAGTTTACAAAGAAATAAACAAAAACAAACTCATAAAAAGAAATAAGCAAAAATAAATAAAAATATAATCTATTATGATAAACTTAATCTATTATAATACTAAACTGAAAAATGGATACGGGAGAAATAGAACAGAAGTAAGCTAATTTATTCAGTGTGTAAGCATAAGGAGAAGTTGGAAGAACAGAATTGTAAAGAGGCACTCATTTTTCCTATACATATTGCTTTCTTTTACAGTTTCTCTTATCATGTTTTTCTTATGATTTAGCCGTTACTCTTTATATGTCTACAGAAAGAAGGGCTTATCGTTTAGTTTTCTGGAATAAATCTACCCGAACTTTGGACATTTATTGCAGAAAGAATGTGAGGAAATGAATCTTTAAGAGGAAGGATATCTGGAATATGCCTGTATTAAGCATTATTGCCTGCAGAATGCTCGAAGACGAACTTGTACATGTATTATCAAAAGACCGGGAACTCCAGCAGTTAATAGTTGTGGAAAATCGGGATATCTCAGGGTTCCTCCGCAAGCTTAAGTCAAAGAACTGCAGTCCAAGGACAGTTTTTCTGGACAGAATCCCGGCGCTTCTTAAAGGTGGCTCCAGCTCTGATTTCAAAACTTTCGCAAAATTTCTTTCATTTTTCCCATTTTTTAAAAGGATTCAAGAGAAGAAGAAGATCAGGGAAGAGAAAAAGGTAAGCGTTGTTGTAAATTTGCTAAGATTGGGCCTGCATGCAGACCTTGAACTGTTGAAGGCAGAGGTTTACAGAAACATTCGGGAAATGGCTCCCTTCTCGGACAGAATCCTTATTTTTTATGGAACCTGTGGGAATACGTTCGGAAAACTGGAAGAGGACTTCGCGGGCCTTGGATGCCCACTTTTTTTCCTGAAAGAAAAAAGTGGGGAAACCATCGAAGATTGCATCAGTTTAGCTCTCGGAGGAAATGAAGCTTACTCCAGAGCCATGATAGAATTCAGAGGCATGGGAACGATTTACCTGACCCCTATGTGGGCGTCGAGCTGGAAGCGACTGGGAACTGAGGCCGGCAGCCAGGATTTCAATAACAGTTACCTGAAAAATCCACTTTATTGCCTGGCAGCAAAAATAGATAACGGACTTGTGGATAATCTGGACTTTAATGAAAATGTTCAGGAATTTGCCTGTGCCTTTGGTATGAAAGTTATGAATCTCAAGGGAAGTGTGGAAATTGTAGAACAGTCTTACCTGAATGCCCGAAATAGTGTAACTGGGAAATAATGAGGAAATTAGTTTAAATTTTAATGATGCTGGCTTAAATTCATCTAAACTTTTCTTGGAATTACAAAATGAAATTGAAGGAACAAACTTAA
Source organism: Methanosarcina baikalica (assembly GCF_031461075.1). Lineage (NCBI taxonomy): Archaea > Methanobacteriati > Methanobacteriota > Methanomicrobia > Methanosarcinales > Methanosarcinaceae > Methanosarcina > Methanosarcina baikalica. The sequence goes on from NZ_JAVKPK010000030.1 coordinate 38,193, forward strand.
TTATCCTTAAATTTACTTGCAACCTATAAGGACTATATTATCTTTAAATTTAATACAACCTCTACTAAATTTTATATATACACTCTTACCTTTTATTTAATTACAATGTCTACTAAATTATATATACTCTTTCATCTTTTTAATATCAACTAATCTCTTACTTTCAAGCTACTTCTTATCTTTAAGTTACCTGAGGTGTCCTGAATAGATATTAGTAAAAAGGTTTTTATAATAACCCTTTTAATTTTTGCCGTTCTTACTGCTGCATTTACGCTTACACATAATATGCAGCTTTCCAATTTTTTGGAGCTTGAACAGACAACCACGTTGCAAGATGTAGGAAGGGTACAAAACGCAGTTTCGACTCAACAGGGATATCTTGATTACATAAACCAGGATTGGGCCTACTGGAATGACACATACAATTTTATAGAAGACAGGAACCAGAATTATTCAAATGTAAACCTTCAGAATCAAACTCTTGCCGGAATCAAGGTTAATGTGATGCTTTTTGTGAATAATTCCGGGTCGCTTGTTTACGCAAAATCAGTAGATCTTTATACTGGAAAGGAAAAACCAATTCCGGAAAAGCTTCTCAAAATGATTGAAGACGGAACTCTTCGTTCAAAATCAGAAAACGACAAGAAGAGCGGTTTCGTTTTGCTCGATGAAAACCCCATGTTCATCTCCTGCCATCCTATTCTTACGACAAATTATACGGGGCCTATGAGAGGTACCTTGATTTTTGGAAAGTACTTTGACGATACCCTTCTTAATAATTTCAAAGAAACTACCCGCTCCTCTCTTTTGATGTATAGAGTCGATAGAGAGATGCCTCCTGATTTCCAAATAAAATTGGATGATCTTTCTGAAAATCCGGACAGGACTATTGTCGAGCCCCTTAGCGAAGATAAAATAGCAGGTTATTTTGAATTAAGGGACATTTCAGGCAATTCTGCCCTTATTCTGAGAGCGGACTTCCCGAGAGAACTCTATTTGAATGGCGAGAAAACCCTGAATAATATGTATTTTTTCCTTTTGCTAACAGGCCTTATGACCGGGGTTGGAGTTAAATTTGCGCTTGACAGGCTATTCATTTCAAGGTTAATAGGAATTGATAATTTCGTTACACGAGTCAGGTCGGAAAAAGATCTTTCCAAAAGATTATCTCTTAAAAATAATGATGAACTTTACCGCCTTTCAAAGGAAATAAACGGGATGTTAAATGAAATCAATCTTGTAGAGCAGGAATTAAAGGCACAGGAACGGGAAAAGAAAGTTCTGCTCGACTCTCTGAACGAACTGGTTATTTTCGTAAACCCCCAGCTTAATATCATCTGGGCAAATAAGGCCGCCCTTGAATACATGCAAATAAGCCTTGAAAAAGCAGTGGGAATATACTTTAAAGCTACTTCGGAAATAGACGACCCGTTATCCGATAATCTGCAGCTTGAGCAGATCTTTGTAACAGGCAATAAAAAATCAGGGGAATTTACTGCAAAGGACGGTAGGGTCTGGTTTATCCAGGCAATCCCGGTAACCGGTGAGGATGGAAGGATTATAGGAGTTATGGAAACCTGCAGAGATATTACGGAAAGGAAAGCGGCAGAAAAATTTCTTCAGGAAAAACAAATCGCAGAAGCGGCAAACCGTACCAAGAGCGAATTCCTGGCAAATATGAGCCACGAATTGAGAACTCCACTGAACTCAATAATAGGATTCTCTGACCTGCTGTATGAACAGGCATACGGCGAATTGAGTGAAAAACAGCTAAGATCCGTTGGAAACATTTCAAAGAGCGGAAAGCATCTTCTAAATTTGATCAATAACATCCTGGATCTCTCTAAAGTAGAAGCCGGAAAACTGGAGCTTGATTATAAAGAGTTTGAGCTTGCCAGCAAGCTTAACATGATAAAAAATCTCCTGTCCCCAATAGCAGATCGGAAAAGTATCCAAATTGAAATCGATATGGATAGCAACCTTACCTCTGTCTGTGCCGACGAAGCCAGGTTTGTTCAGGTAATGCACAACCTTGTGGATAACGCTATAAAGTTTTCCTATGAAAATGGACTTGTAAAAATAGGGGCCCGAAAAAAAGGAGATATGGTAGAAATAATGGTTAAGGATACAGGAATTGGTATTAAAGTTGAGGACCAGGACAAACTTTTCAAACCCTTCAGCCAGGTTGACTCCTTTTTCTCCAAACAATTTCAGGGAACAGGACTTGGTCTGTCATTAGTTAAGCAGATTGTCAACCTGCATGGCGGATATGTATGGTTTAGAAGCAATCAGGAAGAAGGAACCACCTTTGCTTTCACAATTCCAATAAAAGGAAATAAATAAATAAATAAATAAATAAATAAATGGTAGAGATACCGGATTAGATCAAAAATTCTAGAACACAGAAGAGTTAAAATCTTCAGGTAAGTCAAATAGGAAAATTTTTTTCGTTGTGAAATTAAAAGGCGGGCTCTTCAACCCTCTGACCTAAATCGATACATAAGTTGGCAGGTTCCATCGCAACTTTCTGTAAACTCAACAGTTCTTCAAGCGAAAAAACCGCATACCTGTTTTTTCCGTTCCTGTGCCTTTCCAGCTGGCCGTAGTCAAAGTGGAGATTATCGTAGCTAACTACGTGCCTTAACCATTCTATCGGAATTGAAAGGCTTGATAAAAGAGGTATAGCGGTCTCAAAATAAATCCTGCACGTTTTCTTCCTCGATAACTTACACCAGTCATCTATTATAAAATTTATTTTTTCATCTTCAAGAGTAAAAATAATAGGGTAGATCTTACAAAATATCGGCTTAAAATCCCTACACTCACATTCTTCATTTTCTTCATTTAAAAATGGGCACAACTTTCCTAATTTTAATACATGTATTAGAGTTCCATCATCCATTTTCAGAATATCCAGGTAGCGAATTTTAAAATCTGATACGCTTATACCCATTTTCTCTGCCATATATTCTTCTTCCCCGGGTAGTAGAGTTCCGATCTTATTATGCTCGCATGCTCCCTCGCATTCTCTGCAGATGTTAAAAGTATTTTGATTACTTCCACTAAAAATCCTGTGGAAGGCTTCATACATTTTCATTGGTATTTTCTTATAAATCACTCTGAAGTCTCCTGCCTACGTATAAATACACCCGGAACCCCCCTGTATAAGATATTTATATTGGATATATTTTTTAGAGGTCATATTTACATGTATGCGTATATGACTTCTTAGTCAAGCCTAAATAATAACAAAAATATCAGACTTTAACAGAAAGGTCGTGTTTAGTTCCCATCTTCCAAAAAAAATAAATACTATAAAACTTTTGTAAGATGCCCTGATTTTTAGGATTTAAGCCGCAGAAAGGAAGAGATAACAGTTATAATTACCAGATCTCATTCATATTATTAGGGAAAAGCTGCGAAGTACATTTTGCTCTGAACTCGCCCACTTTTTTTCATCAAGAGGCACCCAAAAAACAGGGAAATTCAGTCAGGCCTGCTGTAGAGTTCTTTCAGCAAACAAAGGGAGGAAATACGGAAGAATACGGAAGAGTTCTGAACGCAATTGCCAGTGAAATTTTATATATCGATAAAGCTGCAAAGAATTGGGCTTACTTATAATCGAATGAAAAGCAGCTATAATTCTCCAGGAACATTTTAAAAAGCGAAGAAAATTGCTGAGTCTGACCAATGAGCTCCAGGATCTTTCGAAAATAAACCCGGAAAGTTTGAACCGGATCACATAAAGTTTGGCCTGGCTCCGGTAAATCACGCGGTTCCACAGAGGTAATGTCCGATTCAAAAATAAAACACTGAGAGGAGCACCTTCGAGTTTTCGATCTCTCTGAACGCCGGAATGAGAACTTCTCAGTATGCTTTTGCCCCTTTACAGTTTAACAGTTTTCTTAAAGACGATATTTTTAATCGAACTTGAGGTTTACAACTTTTCGGTTACTCGTACCTCAATGCATCTACGGGCTTTAGTTTCGAGGCCCTGTATGCAGGAACC